>NZ_CP033043.1:3350000-3650000 GCF_003667825.1 Metabacillus litoralis
ATAATTAAATCTTTAAAACGTTGACGTTTCTGTTTTGTTTAGTTTTCAAAGAACTACTTTAGCTGAGAACTTTATCAGCGACAAAAACCATTGTATCAGATAATTTCTCTGTTGTCAACTTCTATGAATCATTTTTCTCAAGCAAGAAAATTTAATGTCATATCTCGTAGCAACAAATAATATCTTACCATTTCATTTCGTAGAAGTCAATAGTATTTTCAAATCTTTTTTGTCTTCTATATCGTCTTACTTAGCGACAAGTTATATATTATCATCCATCATCACCTATGTCAACTTCTATGAAAACATCTTATATGATAGATAACTAGCTTCTTCATTATAAAAGATAATCAAATACAAAATAGACTAATGAAGCAATACTTTATTCTTTATCTTTGCTTGATTAAGACAGTTCCTCCTCTACCATTTACCAATAAGTACATTCCTATATAAAATCATACTTATTTGGGCAAATAGCTAGGCAAGCTGACACCTCAGCTTGCCTTGCTATTTTATCTTTATAATGATTGTACCTTTATAATTTATATTTGCTTAACATATCATCTAATTCTTTATTCATTATATTTAATTGCTCTGCAGATTTTGCCACCTGTCTTATAGCATTGTTTTGCTCGTCAATTGACGAACTAATTTCCTCCACAGATGCAGCTGTTTGTTCGGAAACACCTGATGAACTTTGAATTCCATCTCCTATCATAGAAGTTTGATTGGTGATATTTCTAATTTCATCATTTAAAATTTCTAGTGCTGAGACAGTTTCATTTATTGAATTCGATAACTGATTAAACTTATCTTGCGTTTCTAAAACATCATCATTTAATTTAGTCGATGTAAGCATGGTTTGTTCTACAATTTCTACCGTATTACCGGTCTCAGTTGCGATCGTAGACACTACTCCTCGAACTTGATATGTTGCCTGCTTAGATTGTTCAGCAAGCTTTCTTATTTCATCCGCTACCACAGAAAAGCCTTTTCCATGCTCCCCTGCCCTAGCTGCTTCAATACTAGCATTTAATGCAAGTAAATTTGTTTCCGCTGCAATATTTTCAATTGTTACCATAATATGATGAATTTCCTGAGTTTTATCATACAGACTTTTTATTCCTGTGTTAATTTTCTCCGATGCATGTAAAGAATCAGCATTAGATTTTCTCAATGAAGAAACAATTTCATTTCCCTCGTTCGATAATAGTTGAGATTTACTTGTAACTCCCTTAATTATATTACTCTGCTGATTCATTGAATCAATTGATTTTGTCAATGTTTCAACACTATGATTAATGTTTTCTAAATCATTAGCTTGCTCTTGAGTTCCTGTAGAAATTTCCGAGACAGCTGTACCAATCTCTTCGCTGCTTGCTAGCGTTTGTTCTGATACTGCAGAAAGCTCTGTTGCTGAGTCAAGTAAGTTTGAACTTGTACTTTTTACATTTTGTACTAATTCAAGAAGCTGATAAGACATCTTATTATATGCACCTGCTAATTGACCAATCTCATCTCTTGATTCTGAAAGATTTGTAGCCTGAATCTTTCCATCAGCAATATCCATTGAAGATTTTGCAACTTCTTTCAATAAAGAAATTTTCTTTTTAATTGCCAAGTAAAATACTAATATACTTATTAATATAAGCACAAAAGTTCCCCATAATATGATAAATTTAATGATTTCTAAGCCTTCATAAAATTCATCTTCGTAAACAGCTAGACCAACATACCAATCCCACGGCTCAAAATGTTCCATATAAGATATTTTCTTTCTCATTTCTCCTGTTTCATCGTTCACGTCATCGTAATAGACATAACGGTCTTCTTTATTTGAAGCTAATGAGCCTTTCACCATTTTTTCACGATTTGTCGTATCCTCAGGAATATCTCCTACTGGATTACTTGGATGAACTTGTGAGGAAAAGTTTGCATCATAGGCGAGGATATACCCTTCACCTTTATATAAAAAATGCGAATTCTTATAATCATGCTCTCCATTCTTAAGTTTTGGTCCACTCAAAAGGAGCCTTGCTTCCTCTTTCCCCTCCTCTAAAGTTAGATGACCGTTTTCCACCTGTTGGTTTATTGCCTCTAAAGTAGCTAATGAACTATTAACAATGTGATAAATCTCTTGTTTACCAGCTTTCGTTAATTGATCCTTTGCTATGAAATAACTAGTTAATCCAATCGTTGATACGGAAAACACAATAATAATCGTAAGTAAAACCATCATCTTGATTGATATACTATGCCAGTCGACCTTAATTCTCCTCTTCATACTAAGCTCCCCCATAAATTTTCTCATTATATATATCGACCATTTATAATATGAATGAGTAATTTTCGACTTTTATTTACTGGTAATAGTTTCTAGTATGGTCTAAAAATGTGAAAAGGCACTGATCCTAAGTCACGGACCGCGCCTCATTTTCAATATAACTATGATTGTCGAATTCCCTATGTTTATCTACAGTTGATTTTATTTAATCTTCGTTTACAACAACATTTCGACCTCTCATTTTTAATAGAATTGGAATGGTCATCCATAACAATGCAATCACTAAAAAGATAAGTGAAATGGGCTTCTCTAAGAAAATAATAAAATCTCCATTCGATGTAGTTAAAGCTCTTCTCATATTATTTTCAATCATTGGCCCTAGTACCAAACCGAGTACTAGTGGCGCTACAGGGTAATCATGCTTTGTTAAATAGTAACCCACTACTCCACAACCAATTAAAAGTAATAAATCAAACACTGTAAATTGAACAGCATAAACTCCGAATATTGATATAGCTACAATAATAGGTAATAAATACTTTGTTGGTGTTTCGATGATTTTCGCAAAAATTTTAACAAGTGGTAAATTTAAAATAAGCAGCATCACATTTCCGATGAACATACTAGCAATCAAACCCCAAGCAACTTGTGGGTGATCCGTGAAGAATAGTGGACCTGGCTGTATATTATACATAATAAGAGCTCCCATTAAGATTGCTGTTGTACCTGAGCCTGGTATACCTAACGTTAATAATGGAATCATTGCTCCACCTGAGGCACCATTATTTGCGGCCTCAGGTGCGGCCACCCCTTCAATTGCCCCTTTTCCAAACTTATCAGGATTTTTACTAATCTTCTTTTCCATAATATAAGAAAAGAAGGATGCTAATGTTGCTCCTGCACCTGGTAAAATCCCAATGAAAAATCCTAATAAAGATCCTCTGACAATCGGCCCTGAGCTCTCTTTCAAATCTTTTTTTGTTGGAAGAATTCTTTCCACTTTCGCAATAGATCCATCAACACTCTCTTTTTCCAAGATTGTTTTAAATACTTCTCCAAGAGCAAACAGTCCCACTGCAACAGTTAAAAATTCAATACCTGAATATAAAACAGGAACCTCATACGTAAAGCGTGCTACACCTGATACATTGTCCATTCCGATTGTAGCAATTAGCAGTCCAACAACTGTCATAATTAAAGCTTTTGTTCTTGATTTTCCTGCAAGGCCACTGACGGCACAAAGTCCTAATATCATTAATGAAAAATACTCTGCTGGACCAAAAGACAATGCGACACTAGACAATGGTTCCGCTAAAATTGTTAGACCGATAAGTGCAACAATCCCTGCAAAAAATGAACCAATTGCAGCAATTGACAGTGCAGCTCCAGCTCTTCCTTGTCTGGCCATTTGATAACCATCAAGAGCAGTTACAACTGATGACGATTCACCTGGTGTATTTAATAAAATAGATGTTGTCGATCCGCCATACATCGCTCCATAATAAACACCGGCTAATAAAATAATTGAGCTTGCTGCCGCTGATTCAGGATCAAGACCTGATGTAAGAGTAGCTGTTACGGGAATTAATAACGCCACTCCGCTCATTGGACCTATTCCTGGAAGAACACCAACCGCAGTACCAATTAATACTCCAACAAACGCAAACAATAAATTATGCCATTGCAAAGCTTCTGCAAAGCCATTTGCTAAAAATTGAATTGTATCCATTTATAACACCTCACTAAAACCAAGTTGGAAAGCCAGGTAAAGAGCCTTCAAGAACTTCAACAAATAAATAATAAACCCCACCTGAAAAGCATGCTGCAATAACGATGGATTTTAGTATATTCTTTTTATCCATTGCGATGAAACTAACAAGTAAAAAGAGAAATGTTGTTAAAATAAAACCTAATGTTTCGATAAATGAAGCATAAAGAATAGCAGAAATTAAAATAATGAAAAATCTCTTGTAATCTAGCTCTTCTTTCCCCTTTTGTTCATTCACATATTTAAATGTTTCATAGAATAGACGAAGGCTAAGCAAGACTAATATAGCCCCTAGTATAGTTGGAAACATATCAGGGCCAACATTACTCCCATATGCACTTTCCGAAATTTTTTGGCTTTCGACAACGAAGAATATTCCTATGACCATAAACATAACACTTGAGTAACGATCAAAAGCTTTACTCATCTTTACTCTCACTCCCTATAGAGAGAAAGAGGGGAGGCCCCCTCTTCCTAAAGCTTTATTTTTGCATGCCTAATGCTGTTAAGAGGTCCTGAATCACAACATTTTGCTCATCTAAAAACTTCTTGAAATCTGTTGAGTTTTTAAATTCACTTTCCCACCCATTTGATTTTACTTCATTGTTCCATTCTTCGCTTTCTGACAGTTTTTGTAATGTTTTATCCCAGAAAGCTAATTCTTCTTCCTTCAATTCCTTTGGTCCAAATACACCACGCCAGATTGTAAAGTCTGCATCTATCCCTGCTTCTTTAAAAGTTGGTACATCTGCTAAATCACCTTCCAAACGTTCAGGTGAACTAACCGCCAACACTTTCACTTTTCCTGATTTCACATATTCTCCAATAGCTGAAGCATCTGTAGCAATTAAGTCAGCATTTCCTCCTAGCAGTGCCGCAATCGCTTCACCACCACCATCATATGAAACATATTTCACTGATTTCGGGTCAATATCAGACTTAAATGCAGGTAATACTGCTACTAAATGATCCATTGAGCCAGGTGAAGATCCGCCTGCAACTGTCACTTTTGTTGGATCCGCTTTAATGGCATCTAATGCAGATTGCAAATCATTAAAAGGTGAATCACTTTTTACAACAATAGCTCCGTAATCTTTTGTAAGCTGTGCTAAAGGAGTTGTATCGCCATAACCATATGGACTGTTTCCTTCTTTTTTCTCATGATTTATTAAAATTGGCGGTGAACTGATCATTAATTTATATGGATTGTTTTTTTCTTGTGTTGCAAACTCTGCCATATAAACAGCACCACCACCACCTGGTTTATTTTCAACTGTTAATGTTTCTTCAACTAACTTTGTATCAGATAAAACCTTCGCTAATGCTCTTGCCGTTAAATCCCAGCCGCCGCCTGCACCTGATGGAGCTACAACGGTGATTGGTTTTTCTGGATAATTAGAGCTACTTTCACTACTATTGGCTTTTTCCTTATCTCCACCACAAGCAGCTAACATAAAACTTAGAAGTCCAACTAATACGACCAACATTGTTTTCTTCATATAATTTCCCCCAATTCTTTGTCCATTTAAAAAGACAGCACTTAATGTAAGCGCTGTCTTAAAGTTAACAGAATTTTTTAATTTATAGAATCTTAACCTCATAAGTTCAATTAACTGTAATGAATTCTTTTTGTTCATAAAGTTCATGACTGAAAACGGAAGTACCTTCTTTCCGGCCGCCCAACATTTCCATATACTAGCTCTGCATATATCTTTTTTTGTGAAATAAGATATTCCAAATATCTCCTTGCTGTTGATCGACTAACCCCAGACTGTTTACTTAATGATTCAGCTGTAATCCCCTCTTCAGCAACATTTAAAAGAAACTCTAATATTTTGTTGAGTGTTAGTGGATCAATCCCCTTTGGCGCACCATCTTCCTCTATTAAATGACTATCTTGTCGGGATAAACTCCATAAAGCTGTTATCTCTTCTTGAGTTAAATGTTTTGTCGTTTTTAATTTTTCCAATCTTTTTTGATAGGCTTCTAGACTTGTCTTAAATCTCTCGAATGTAACCGGTTTGACAATATAATCACAAACCCCATTTCGTAAAGAATCTCCAACTATATCAACCTCTGAAGATGCAGTAATCATAATAATGTCGATATCTGGATAAGACTTACGGATGACCCTCCCTAAATCTGTTCCTAACATATCTGGTAAAAACACATCTAACAAAACTAACTGCGGTTGAATAATTTCAAGTAATTCAATTGCTTCCGCTCCAGACGTTGCTATGGCTACTACCTCAAAGCCATCTATCTTCTTTGTAAAACGGCTATTAATTTCTGCTATCCTAGCATCGTCTTCAATCACCATTACTTCTACCTTCATTTTGGCTCCTCCTTTGGGATCGCAATAATAAACAAAGCACCACCTAATTCGCCTGTTTCAATTGTAATACTCCCATTTAGTTCCTCGACTAATTCACTCACTTTCGCTAAACCAAGCCCTCGATTTTTCCCATCCTTTGTTGAGAAACCCTTTTTAAAAATCTCAGATAACATGTGAGGTTCAACACCGGTTCCACTATCTTCAATTTCCATAATGAGATCATCACCTAGATCAGTTATAAAAAAACGTACATATCGTTCTTTACGTTTTTGCTTTTCTAATTCTTCAAATCCATTCGTTATAAGGTTTCCTAAAATTGAAACCAAACTACTATAACCAATGTGCTTAGGAATCTCCTCCAGACTGCTTTCTCGATCAACATGAAAGGTAACCTTTAGCTCTTTAGCACGATTGTAAAACCCTAGTAAAATCCCACCAAGCCATGGATCTTTTATTTTCCTCATGAGAAATTGTGTAAAATCTCTTTGACTTTCTGTTTCTTCATGAATAAGTGTCAGGGCCTCATCCAATGACCCTAATTGAATTAATCCCGAAATCGTATAAAGCAAGTTATTAAACTCGTGGGTCTGCGCTCTTAAGGCTTCTGTGTATCTCTTCACTTGTGATAATTCTTCTGTTAATTGATCAATATCAGATTTAAGTCTAAAGCTAGATACGACACCAATCACTTCATCTCCATATTTAACAGGAATACGGTTTGCTATAATGATCTTATTTCTAATTTCTAGTTGTTTATCTAGTTGCTTTTCGCCTGTTCTTAGAACATCTAGTAAAGAAGAATTAGGGATAATATCAAAAACCTGTTCTCCAACAACAGGTTTTGTCTTATCTAGTGATAAAATGTCATATGCAGCTTGATTGATGATCAATATCTTTCCATCCTCATTAATAACAATGATTCCTTCATGAACCGTTTCAATAACAGCATTACGTTGTTTAAACAATGTAGCAATTTCCTCAGGCTCTAGTCCCATCATTGTATTTTTTATCCTTCTTGCTAATATAATCGAACCTAATGTTCCCAAAAGAAATGCAGTAATGGCAATCCAAATAACAGGTTTTCCGTAATCAAAGACTGTATTTTCAATATCCTCAATTAAAAAACCTACTGAGACTACACCTATAATTTCATCACCATCAAGAATTGGTACCTTTCCTCTTAATGAAGGCCCTAAGGATCCAGTTGCCTTGGAAACATAAGATTTACCTTCTTTTAACGCCTTAACATTGTCTCCTCCAACCATCTTTTTCCCAATTCTCTCTGGAATTGGGTGAGAATATCGAATTCCTTCTTTATTACCAATTACGATATATTCAGCGCCAATTTCCACTCTTATTTTTTCAACCAAAGGCTGAATAATTCTAGATGGATCTTCAGTATCAAATGCTTCATGAATCTCAGGCATGTTCGCTATCGTTGTAGCAACATGTAAAGCTCTTTTGCTAATTTGCTGCTCAACTGTTTTTGATAAAGTATGATAGTATAAAATACTACATAAAAGAACAATTAATAAAATAAGACTAAGGGCAAACAAAATAATGCGTATATAAAGCTTAGGTCGATTCGTTCTTTTCAATAGCTCACACCTCAGTTTTTAGAAATCGCTTACAAGTTTGAGTATTCTCTATTGTATATAAATACTTTTGGTTTGTCATGGAGAAATTTCTTCTATTTATTAAATATAATATTGAAATAAATTTATTGAAAGGAGTTGGAGAATATAGTAAGATAAAGTCATCTAGAACATACGTTCTATTTTTCACGAATGGAATTGAACAAAGAAAAGTGCAGGTGATACATTTGATGGCATGGGAGGCTGCATATTTAGCTGGTATTATCGATGGTGAGGGTACTATCACACTAACTAGAATACATAAAAACGAACATCGGAGGCCTTGTATTACAATTGCATCAACAGACAAAGAACTATTGATTTACACTAAATCTTTGACAGGTGGAATTATTAGTAATAAGAAGAATTACAATCCTGAAAAACATAAGAATTCCTTTACTCTAAACATTAAGAAAAAAGAAAAAGTTATTGATATACTTACCCATGTTTTACCGTATTTAAGAGTTCCTTCAAAAAGAAAACGTGCATTTTGGATTATTGAACACTACGATAAAGTTACAATAAGAAACGGTAAATACAGTAAGGAGCGTTTAAATCAAAAGTTAGCTTTCGAAAAAGCTTTTTTTAAATTTTAACTTAAAAAAGGCTATGACTTAACTCATAAAATTACATATTGTTTACTCAATTAATTACCAAACGTTGATATCAATGAATCCTTTATAATTTTTAGTAATAAAATTCAATTAAAAATCTTATCCCAACTCATTTTTTTCATTAACTAACCCAATTTTTTCTGACTTTCTGCAATTTTATGGTGATGTTATTTACTAATGGCAATCTTATGAGTAAATAAATTAAATGTAACTTCTCTTATATATGACCACAAAAAAAGAGTTGTTAATTCACAACTCAAATTAAATTCTCTTCCAACAATTGTTTCATTTTTTTCCAAGTTGCTCTTACAAGTGGGTTTCTAAAATTCCCTGGGTTATCCATTCTCCGTTTTATGTTATTCTCTGAAATTACTTCACCTAAATTGTGTAGATGCATTATAATCTCTCTTACTTCTTTACAAATTAATTCTTCTCTTAACTTTTGTTGTTCTCTTCTATACTTAGTATTCTTTGCTGCAATCTTTTTACTTAACTCTGGAAATCTTCTTTCCATATTATAATAATTGAATCTTCGTTGAAGTTCAGCCAATGATGGTGGTGGATACTCATTTAAATATATTTTCTCTAGTTCTATTTCTAAACTATCATTAACTTGATCTGATCTCTTCTTCTGAACTTGTCCTGGTGGAATGTTTAAATTCAGCAAATGATTGTATTCTTTATTAAGTGTAGTTTTATTAACATTCCCTAATAAAAGCTCTTGTAGATTAATTTCTAATAGTCTACAAATGGCTATTAATGATTCAACATTTGGTAACCCCCTTCTTAATTTCCATTCAGTAACACGTTTTCTATCCCTATTTATCAAACTTGCGAATCTTGATACATTTCCTCCGGATGTTATCTTTATAATTAAATGAATCAAATTAAACAGGCCGTTTTTTTCTAGAGGCAATTTATCACTAGAATTTAATTTCATTAATTCCCCCATCTGTTCTGCTACAAATAACTTCCACTCACTGTCCATTTCAGTAACACATAATTTTTTGTCATCTTCACTATCGCTCCCTAACCACTGTTCGCACCTTGTACAATAGCCCGGACTATACTTTCTTGAAAATGAGACTGGTCGTTTTCCACAGCCCGGACATATAGAATTCAAAGGTTTCCGATGATTGGGGCAATATTCGACAATTGAGATACTCCATAATAATGGTTCATAGATCTCAATTTTTCTTTCCCTAAACTCTTCTAAGCAAGATGAGCACCACCTTAAATATCTATGAAAAATATTTGGATGATGAAAAATATCCTTACATTTTTTAAGAGTAAGATAACTCAGGTTATTGCACATTGTTAAACTTTCTAGTGATTTTATACACTCCTCTGTAAAATCACCAAAGCCATTTATTGAACCAGCCCTGCCATAAAATATCTCCGGATTATCTTTGTAATGAATATTTTTAATTTCAGTTATTAAAATATCATTAATAAAATCACTAGTTTTCCAAGAATGTGCCTGTGCAATTCTCCCAATATAACTTCTTAAAGATTCAATGTTAACTGAATCGATACCTATGGGGGGCAGATTATATAGTCTGCTTCTTCCCAAAATTTCTAAATCAGTTTTTTTGTCCTCTCCCACAATAAATTTCTTCCCCTTATATGTAAAATATCAATTAAGCTTCATTAACATCATCCATTTCAATCGAATCTCTCTTCGGATTTCTCACTCCTGGCTTTCTCTTAGTTTGTTTATTAGTCTTTATATTTTCGTCTCTCGATTCAATGTCATCATTTATTACTACAGTTTTCTCTCTTTCTTCCTGACTATATTTTCCATCTATTTTTTTAGCTGCATTTATTATCTTTTCTAATTGCTGATTATTTAAAGCATACTCCTTAAAATCCTCAATCCGCAGAGTAATTAAATTAGGATTTTTTATAGACTCATACTTAAAGGTGTCGTAAATCAATTTCTTAAGAAGACCAATACATCCTATCGACTTTTCATAAAAAAACTCCCAATTATCCATAAGCTCTGGTTCCTCTAATAATGGGAGGTGACGTTGAAAACTAAGAAGACAGCGAAAAAAAACTTGAAGTTCTTCATCGATTTCCTTCCTATATCTTGTAAAATATCTATTAATTCCTCGACTACTTAGTTGGTCACTTTGATTAATAAACTCAATTAACAAATCTGTCCCCATTAATAAGATGGGAACATTGGTCATATTAACTAAAGTCTTTATAACATCCATTTGATCTAATAAAACAGAGCCCCTTTTTACTTTAGCTAAATGATGTGCCTCATCAATAATAAGCAATTTAGTTTTTCTATAATTAAGTGCATTAATAACAGAGCTTTTCAATGCCCCTACTGATTCATATTTGTTAATAGTAACTTTATTAAAATTCCTATCCCTTACAATTTCCACTTTTTTATCGATTAGGGGTTCATTCAATTTCTGCAAAATTTGCAAATAGAATTCCTTCCAATTAAAATGTCCCGTTTCTGTCGCTGGGGCAAGTACATTAACAACCGGTATAAATCCTTTATTTTTTTCGACTTCATCACTATACTTTTTATTAATGGTTTCAACCAATTTTAATCCTATAAAAGTTTTGCCGACTCTTGATGGACCAATTAAGAAAAAGATAGATTCTTCTGAAGCAAATTCAGTTAGTAGTAAAAGTTCATTAAATACCTTCTCTAACTTAGGATGTTTAATTGAATATTGGTGGAAGTACTCTATTCGTTCTTGAACCGACTGTTCCAAGAGTTTTTTTGGATATCGTTTCTCTTTCATAACTAAAAGCCCTCAAATCCTTCAAGGTCTTCCTTTACTTGTTCCAGTAGTTTAGTTCTTTTTAGTTCTGATAAGCTCTTCACATTATCTTTACTTCCTTGTTTTTCAAATTTATTGCTCATTTCTATAACATTATTTACTTCAGTTTTCAAATCAGTGTTATTTCTATTAATCCCTTTATTTGGAGCAATTATTTTCTTTAAAGCCTCATCCTTTAGTCTTTGGAGTTCAATAACTTCATTCTTTTCAGCCCTATCAATAAATTCAATTAACCTTGTAGATGTCATCGCCTTATTTACTCCAAGTAATTTATCCTGTTTTCTTATTTCTGAAGTAATTAGTTTTATCTCCTTCTCTGTTCTTCCTTTCAATACAGAGTAGTACTCTGAATACATCTCAACCCATTGATTATCTAAGTATGCATATGCAATTCCTACATCAAAAGGATCATACTTTATTTTCACTTCTTTTAATTGAAACTTGGGATTTCGAAACCTATCAGTCCAATAATATGTATTTCTAATTTTTACTCCTTCGTTAATTTGAACTTTTGCTGTTCCCTTCGATGTAGATGGTAAAGTTAAGAAATAAAAACCTTCCATATCAGTCACATAAGTCTGTGTTCTTTTTCCAGTATCAGAAAGACTTTGTACATAAAGTTCATTAGGTGATATAGCTAAAGTTGTGTGATACGTGTTGTCATAGATATCATAAGTATATTCTTTTATTAATTCATATAATGCCTCAAGTGTCCAAGTTGCATTGTTTTTTGGATTGAAGCTCTTTATCACTTGCCTAACATTCTTTGTTATTTGTGTGTTACCCATTAAATTATGAATAAATTGCTTATTCATTGTTCCAAATAGTCTTTCAACAACATTTCCGAACCTTGCTTTTGTAGGTGGTCTTTTCTTTTTAGTTACTTTAAGAACTGCGAGAAGTTGTTCAAAATATACACTTTCAAATTCTTTCCCTCCATCAACAATTATGGAGGATGGTTTCCTTTTATATCTATTTACAAGTTCCCTTAAAACCATCATACAAGACTTATAACTCGGTGAATCAAAAGTTAAGTAAAATGCAAGGACCTTCCGTGTATAAGCATCCACAGCAAAGGTGATCCACGGTCGCCCAAGATTTTTTCCAGTTGTTGAACATACTAACTCAATATCTAGTTCTGTATGGTCTATGTGAACAATCTCGAATGGTCTACTCCCGTGACGAGGTGTTCTTAAATGATCTAGTCTGAAGAATTCCTCTGTTGCATAAGCTGCTTTATGACCTTTTCTCTTTTTAATTTGGTTATGAATCGGTCTTTTCTTTATGTATCCTAAAAATGTTTTGTAGGCAGGTGGTTCATATCCTTTATTTTTGCAAACTTTTATGAATTGGTTATAAACTGTATTTTTATTTTTTTGTTTTTTATTCTCATATTCATTTTTTATTATTTCTTCCATTAATTCTATAACTTCTATTTCCAACTTAGGCAAACGATTTCCCCTCGCCTTTTTATTTGGAATTAATCCAACATATCCATTTCCATATTTTTTCTCAGCATCTTTATATTTTTTTAACCAATTTCTAATTGTTCTTTCGCTCTCATTAAATTCATCATATTTTGCCCCATTCATAATACCCATAACTACATTGTACCGGTGTAGTGCTTCCTTTGAATCTCTTTCACTCATAGTCATAATTAATTCTTTATAATTATCATTTTCATTAGAGATTACCTTGTTTGTAAGACCTTTGACTGTCCCACTTAAAATTAACGACTCAAAATATTCTAGTGATAAATCTGTAAACTCACCATTATTTTCTATGTAAATTCTTTCACCTGTGACGTTTTTTATCTCCCAAATTTCAACACCCCATTGAATTTTATTCCCAATTGAAGTATCCAATGTTCTCAATGAAATTGAATTATCATTTTCAACTTGTGTTTTCATAATTGTTTGATGAGTTCTTAATGATTCGATAGATAAGTGTAATGAGAAGTTTTTCCGATCGCAAATATCTTCTGATTGTAAATCCACCACAATTTCACCATTAGCGATTAATTGATAGACATCATCTATTTCATATACTCCTTCAATATTTCCGCTTATCTCATCAAGTTTTATTGAAGGTCTTAATCTGATAGTGTTAAGTATAAAATTTCTAGTAACGTCTTTAACTTTAATGGGATTTAGTAAATAATCTTCTAGAAATCTAATATTACGTTGATATGTCCAGTTAATCTCCGACGAAGATCTAACTCTAAAAGATACCCCATACTGTGCAGCATATCGTTCTGCTGGCGGACAACGCCAAGCGTCATTTTCATCCTTCAAATACCTGTCAGGATATTTGAAAGATAAATTTTTTAACGCTTCTTCTTCTTTCCATTCCTCCCAACCAATCCAGTTTTCTTCTATGACGAAAAAATCTGGAGTATACCTTATTCCCAATTTCTTTCCCTTTTCATTATGGAAGTTAATCTTAAATTGATTAGGTTGATCATAGTATTCTAATACAGTTTCGTTAATTTCCTTTTCATAAATAGCTGCTAGTTCAAGTGTATGACTTTCAAACTGAATTGTAACTCCCATTTTTCTACTTGGGTAAAAACCTGGAACATTCTCTCCTCCACTTCCCACTCTCCTCGCAGGGTCAGATTTTCTAATTTTCCCTATCAAATCAATAGCTTCATTGGATAATCCTTTTGTAGCGATCCACTTATCAAATTCATTATCCTTCATTTACTTCGCCTCTTTGTCGTTGTTTTTGTCGTTTACGACAATTTTAACGCAAAAAAAAGAAATTGACAATTAGTCTGTGTACTTGCAATATTTATCTCTTCTAATTATCCTTAAATTATGAAAATAAAGCGAGGGTTCTAACTATGAAGTATAAAGTGTACGAATATTCTTCCCAACTTGGAACACATTTAAAAGAATTAAGAAAAGAAAAAAATTTAACCCTTAAAGAGTTAGAAAAAATCTCAGGAGTAAGTTTTAGTCAAATATCTAAGATAGAAAAAAATGTTCATAAACCATCTTTAGAAACAATTGAGAAATTAAGCGAAGCTTTGTGTATAGACTTAAATGAATTGTTGCAATTCTCCCGTCTATTCTCTGAAAATACATTTGAAACTGAAATAGATGCGGATACCAAATACAATGCTTTAGTAAAATTCCAAAGCACTTGTCAACTGTGTGGTGCTAAGGCCCCTTCTTCTACAATAATAGCTACTTATATTAAGCCTACTAGTTTTGGTGGTGAAAAAAATCTTGATAACATTACATTACTGTGCAAAGATTGCAATAATTCAAGAGAAAAATTAATTAATAAAAATGGGATTGAAGAGGATTATTTTTACTCTAAATATATACTTAACACTGATTGAGAGATATAAATTCTTACAGATATAAGTTTCTTAAGTTATTAAATCTCTCTCTTAACTCTTTTTCCTTCAAAAAATTTTTACCTAATTTCTTCTCTAACTGTCTAACACTGGGAAATTCATCGATTTTGATGGTATGAAAAAAAGCCGTATCTAATTCATCAAACTTTTGTTTTAGTCTTTTAATTTTTTTAGTTGACATAAATTTTTTATTTTCCTCTATTATTATTTTGCATTCCTCTGGATATATTTTGGTTAACAAAGTACGGTCGCACCCAATATAATCAGCTAACCTCTTTATGGAAATGAATAGATTATCATTAATCACTTTTTGCAAAATTTTCGATATAAAGATGTGATCGTATTTATTGTTTATCTGTCTTGCCTCCTCCACATTTATATTGATATATAATATATCTGAACTTGATATATTAACGTTTAGAAATTGTTTCAAACTAATATTAAAAGTAAGACACATTTTAGCTACAGCATCTAATCCTGGTAAATTCTTTCCTTTAACCCAGTATCTAAACGTAGTCTCCTTAAATCCTAGCTCATTTGCAGCCTTCCTTATATTATTATTAAATATGTTATGCACAACTCCATTAAGCCCCTTTATTACATCTTCCCTTGTAAAAGGTTGATTATTATTCTCTATACCAAGAGCTATTAATTCTTCTGCAAAAAGGGACTTTCTAATTTCATATTCTTTCTGAGGATTATATATTGTGTCTAATCCCTCTATTTTAGCTTTACTCCCTAACCAATTAAGACATCTTGAACAATATCCAGGTATGGATGTTCTTGACAATATATTCATTTCTCCATTACAATTTCGGCATTTATCTTCTAATTTGATTCTATGTTTAGGACATATAGAAAATAATTCAATATTCCACAATAGAGGAAAATATACTTCTTCTTTATCAACCTCTACCATAGTTTCTAAACATTCTGGACACCACGCCTTTTTGTTCCTTAGTAGTCCTCTGAATGTTAACATTGGACCTTGGTTGATTAGTGTGGTTTTAACTAAATCTCCTCTTGTAGTTAAGACTTCCATTGCATTCCTAAAGTCATTTGCAGTTGTACCAAAACCAGCAATAGCATTTGATCCCTTATAGAATCCATCTCCCCCTTTTAGATTAATGTTATTTATATACTTTTTATCAAGAATTGGAGATATTATTTTAGACAGTAATGTACCGGTAGTTATATTATGTAAAACTGCTATTCTTTCTACATAACTACCTATTGATTCGATATATGCATTATTTAAATTTAATGGTTCTAGATTATATAAAGTGCTTCTCTCCATACTAATCTCTCCATACTACAGTTTATACAATTAGTTACCATATTCCAGAAGCTATATACATTCATAGGTACTTTTTGAATTTACAAAAGAGAAGAATCACATAGCTATAGCGGTCTTAGTTTCTTTTGGCCATATCACCAAAAGTAGGGAGTATCTACTCCCTACTTTTAACTAAAATGACTGAAACTTTTATTGTGTTCAAATTGAAAAAGACTACTTAAATTGTAGTCTCTTAAATTCATATCAGGTTCTTTTCGTAAAATTCCAATACATCTATAATTAAAATATTTAGTTCAGTTTTATATGTTTCTAACTCGCGGATTTTTTGTGTCTCAGAAACGCCATCCTTATAAGTTCCTGTATGAACAAACTCACTTCGTATTTTATAACATTCATCAAAAAAACGTATAGCATTTTTACCATTGTAATCTTTTTCAAAATTACAACTCCCAATCAATTCTTTACATTTTTCACCAATAGTTTTTTTCTTTAGTAAACCGAATGAACTTTTAATACCTTGAAGTATGTTTTGTTTTTCTGTGTCAGGAATATCAATATCAATTTTTATATTCTCCATCGTAATAGATTTATTGATTTGCTTTAGGAAGTAACAATAAGTGTCGTCTTTATAGGAATCCTCTGGAACTAAGGATTCGATAGTAGATACCTTTAATAAAAAACTAGCTCTTAAGTCATTAATTGCATTACTAGAATTTAGTAACGAATATGCAGTATTTAATTTTTTATCTTCTTTATAATTGTCAATTTCTACTTCAGGAAATTGTAATGTCAATTTCGGGGTAGCACTCTGGCTAAGAAATTTCACTTCAGATATGTCTTTATCTAATTGATAAATCTCCATTCCTAATGTTTCATTTTTAACTGTCTCGCTTGCCAATTGAGGGAATAATAGCCCTATATTTTTTAATCCGTATTCTGTAAGACCACCTGTGTTGAATGACATTTGGGTAGTGTCTAAGACGCCAAGACCTCCTGAAATATTAATAGGTATTCCTTTTTTAATAAAAAGCTTCTTTACACTATAAAAAAGTTTGTTACCCTCTTTTTCTGCCGTTTCTCTATCTTCAAATTCGCCATATGACAATATTACTTTTACATCCTCAGTCCTACGGTCAATTTTACCCCTACATACAGCATTCTCAGACTCGAACAAAATAAATTCATCTTGAATATTAAAATCATAATTCTTACCGACTAAAAAAACCACTCTAACGTAAAACATATCTAGTACATCCTCTCTAGAATTTTTAATCTTTCAAAGCACCCCGTTATTACAAATAAGACAACCTCCTTCACTAACGCCCTTAATTTATCCTTTAGGTACATAAATTCTGCATAATAGCAATATTTACCGAGTTTCAATAATTTCCTTCTTCAACAAACCTCTTCATTTGTTAAAGAACAAAAAACATCCCTGCATAAAGGAATGCCCGTTAGCTTAAGCATAGTATTTTAACAAACCTTTGTTACTATAAATGGCAGCAATTTTTTTATAGTAATTACTACTGGATTCCCATAAAACTCGTCATTATTTGTTCTAAAATAGTGCCCAATTATTCTAAATTCAAACCAGTTAATGATGTATATTGTCCCATTCCTATTTTATATACACCCATTTCATAAAAGTCATTCAATAACTCTTCATATTTAACAAGTAGGTACTCCTCGGTTAATTTAATAATCTCATTAATTTTTTCTGTACAAGTTATATAAAATTCCTTGCATATCAAAAGTGTTTTGTAGGGGACAATAGGTAAATTATCTATAGTGTGCATAATAAATGTAGTAGGTTTATCACCAATATTTCCTTCCGAGAATTGAACTTTATTTCGAATAAGTTCTGATTCAGCTTTATGGGTTTTATTATTTCTTATATCTCTAATTATGTTACGTTTATCAGCTATAGATTTTAAAGGTTCTAGAAATTTTGAATCCTGCATTTTAGGTGTTCTTCTAAGAACATTTTCATTCGTGAAATTATAAAGTGATACTTCTTCAATATTCTTATTAATATCTTCAATAACATTAATCAATTGAGCCAATTTCTCACTTAAAGAAAATGCTAGCTCTACAGAATGATTAGCAAAATAAGAAAGTGGTGGATGATAAAAGGGTTGATTAGATAAAGCAACATATGAATCTGTATTAAAGTCATCTTTTTTATGTGCGATACCATATACTATTGCCGTTTTTAATTCAAGATGATTAGTGATAATAGAAAATAACCAATCTGCAATTTTTAATAATTTGTTAGTTTCAACTTCTTCAATTCCATATAAAATTGATATTATTTCTTCTAATTTTCTTTTGTTTGGGAATGATGGCAAATCCAAATCTATTGCTATTCTTTTTAATTCTTCTTCCTCTATGTTTAATAGAATCACAATACTGCCTCCTAATATTGCCCTTATTATACAGTTAATAAAATAAAAGATGATTTCAAAATTCCAATTCATATCGTTTTTAGTAGTAAGCACCTTTGTAAAAGACTAATCTTACAAATTTATTATTAAACTAACCTGCCCATTTCTGCAAGAAATACATTCCAAAAAAAGCATAATACTTATAGATTAATACTCAAACTTTAAAGTGCCTTTGTGCATTTGATAGCTTCATTTTTAGTACTACTTATTGAGGTTTCCCCCTTGGAAAAAGGCGGCAACAACACCTATAAGTCCACCTAAAAGAGTAGAGGGAGATTATTCCACTCAATATCACCTTTCAAAATACTAAATATAATAGTCCAAGCTAATACACCCCAAAAAAAGTAAGTATCTCAATAACTTCAACAACCTCAAGAAACCACTTTCACTATCTAGCTACTTCTAATTCGGAATTGATGAGTTAATTTCCTTCTTCCATAAACCTGTCCCGTTAGCACAAAAAGATATGTACCAAAATGACAATCTCGATTCTTCACTGGTGCTCCATAGTATCCAAGTATAATTTGATAATGTAGTATTAAATTACTTTATAGAAAAAGGTGTAGATAGTCCGGTTTGATGACTTATCTACACCTTTTTTAATTACATTTTCTGTATAATACTACTAAGATAAGAAAGGGATGATATATAATGATATTTCCAAATGAATTAATAGAGGATATTCTAGAAGGCATTAAGTTCGCTGAAGAAGAAACACTAACTGATTATGATTTAAATAATGTAGATCAGGAAGATCCGATAACTACAAGACTTGCAACAAGGATTCAAGATGAAACTAATAGAATTATAAGCAAGTCAAAATACAAAGGTATCTGGAGATGCGATGCCATAGAATTATCAAATAAAGGTCGAAATTCTTTAGAAAAAAAATATGGTTTTGATATGGGTATTACTTTAAAAGATAAGAGTAAAAGATTCATCAAATCTTTAATTATTCAAAACAAAATGGAAGATGGCGATAGTCAAAATTTAGAGAATCAAATAAAAATGATGGAATCTTTATCTCCAAAAGATAAAGGCTTCGTAGGTATAATTGATAAAGCTGGAATATATTTAACAACGGGCACCTACTTAGAAAATAAGAAATTTGATCTTAAAAAATTGAAATCTTATGAGATGGTTAGATTAACTGAATTAATTGGAGAATTTTTAGAATGCAAAGTGGGTCAAAGAAATTTAGATTTGCAAAGATTGCAGTTTAATAAACAATATATTAGAAAAAAAGGTATGGTATTAGTCAGTTTTGAAAAAATAAAACCTCCTTTAGAATAGTTGCGGAGAGCCATACCACAAATAAGACAAAGTTCTTTTAGAGTAAAGAAGCATATAGGAATAATATAGTAGTTTACTTTAGGTATTATCGTTATAATTAATGTATTAAAAAATGTTAGGGTTGGAGTTTATGGAAAATATAGTAACTTTTTGGGAGGCAAATAGTAGCAATATTATCGTTTCATTTATAATAGGTTTAGTTTTTTTTATACTTGGTCCAATAGGATTATGGTTTTCGGGGAAAAAGGTAAAGAAAGAAAGAGTTAAAAAAGCAATAGATATGTTACTAGATACTTTTGAAGGAATGCTAGTAAATGAAGTCAATATCTCTCCAAATAGATTAATTATGGTTTTTCGTTCAATTGAAAGAGATATTAAAATTGATTTAGAAGCTAATTATGAATTGGAGAGTTTATTAGAGGACCTCGTATTAAGATTTGAAAGAAGTAAGCATCTAGACCCAAATCAAAAAGATAAATACTATGAGAAAATAACAAATATAAAAAATGAATTAAAAGAAGAACAAAGTAAACAGGAGAGAAGCACAAATATTCCAAGACCATACTCAAATGTATTCCAAGAGTTAAGGGAAGCAAATGCAACAAATGACCAAAAAAATTTTAATAAATTAATAGATGAACTTGAGAAAAAAATAATTGAAGGAAAATACTTGGAGCTAAACTCATCCTTTTTAAATGCATTATTAAGACCTTATATGATAATGTTTAGAAAACCTAAGTTTTTCGCTGTATTTTTAATTATTTATATTTTATTAATTTCCATCATCTTCATAATAATATCCATAAAAGAAAACATATCTTTCTAAATAAAGAAGCCTTGAAAAAGGCTTCTTTATTTAATATATAAGGATGTATATCTTTTGTTCGAAGTTAACTATGTTCTTAGGTAATATTCGGTGAACCATATCATAAGTATTTGCGGCAAAAATTAGTAATAGCACCTTCTCTTTATAGGTATAAGAGGTGCTGTTTGTCTTAAAACTATTTTTAGTATACGTTACTACTGACAATAATAAAACGTACTGCCGAAAAAATCAGAATTATGAATGTTTTTTGTGCAAAGCAGGAATTTATTATTACAATCCTTCTTCAACAAACCTGTCCCGTTACTTAAATAAGAAAAAAACAAAGACCTTCCCTTTTATTATCCATTTCTTTATTCTTTATAATTTTATAGTCAATTTTTTTTCTATATATTGACTTTTTGGTTATATAAGCCATTTATATCATTCATTTCCTTTTATTCATTACCAATAATGATAAAATTGGTATAATATTATCAAAAGTATAGATTCGAAAAAATAGAAAAGGTGTGTTTTTGATGTCAAAGAAAATCATATCTTCAGTTGCTATTAACGCACTTAAAGAAGCATTAACTAATGTTTATTGGTATAAGAAACAATTAAGAAGCTTTTTATTACATAGTATCAGTAATTCTAGCATTCTCTCAAAATTGATTGGGACGATTATAAGAGGAATATAGTTTCTGATTTAATTGACCGCTTAGCAGAAAATCAAGAGCTATATAAAGAAGACCTACTAACCCTTATGGCTGAGTTAGTAAAGATAAGTGACTTTAGCCATCTACAGAATTTAGAGGATGGAAAAGAAAAAGCTAAAGCAGCAAAAGAGGCAATTAATGCTTTAAAAGAACTTTATTCTTCTCACTCTTCCCTGTTAGAAGAACAAAAGAAAATTGAAGAACGGCGAGCACTAGCCACTGAAAAGTTAGTAAGAAATAAAGCATTAAATGAACGATTAGAGCAATTAAAATATGAATATTATCAGTTATTAGGCCAATCATATAATCCGCAATCGAGAGGATATAAGTTAGAGATTTTTTTAAAAGAATTATTCCTTTTATTTGATCTTGATCCCAAGTCGTCTTTTAAATTGTTAGGAGAGCAAATTGACGGTGCTTTTTCTTTTCAAAATACAGAGTTTTTACTCGAAGCAAAGTGGCATAAGGAACCAACAAATATTCAACACTTGGATGCCTTTAATGGAAAATTAGGTCGAAAATTAGAAAATACACTTGGATTGTTTATTTCTATAAATGGATTTACTGATGATGCTGTGACAGCACATTCCGCTGGAAAGAAGTCAATGATATTAATGGATGGAATGGATTTAATGGCAGTATTAGAGAGAAGAATTGATCTAATCGAATTATTATCTTTTAAAAAACGGGTTGCTTCTCAGAAAGGAAATATATATTTTAAAGTGAATGACATTCTGTTAACCTAATATATGTTTCAAATCTTCCGTTCCTTTCAACTTTTAAGAATAAAAAAAGATCTATTCAAAACTGGGTAGATCTTTTCCTATTAAAAAGCCTATCTCATCATCTGTTATAGATCTCATCTTTGAATTGATATTTAATCTTTTCATTATTAAACTATGAATTATGTATTTTAAATTTAATTGTTAATGGAAACTTATGTAGTATATTATAGCGAAAACAACATTCTCAATGTTTCCTTAACTTTACTGTAGTTCTCGTCCCTTATTTTACAAATTTCTTCCTGTAAATATTCTTCCTTTATTGTAGTAATTTGATCTAATAATATGGAGCCATCTTTAAATGGGTACGAATCACTGGCTATTGTAATATGAGTTGCTATAGAGCTTTTAATAGATCTTAATGGTGCTACAATTACTGAATTATTATTCACTTGGTTATTTGATAAAACTAAAAATGGTCTTTTACCTGATACTCCTGTATTGTCAGGAACATTTCCCCAATATAGATAGCCTTGTTTCTTCACAAAAACACCTCATTAATTAATTTATTCCTCACTTCAAAAATACTATCAATTTCTAACTCCTATTACTATCATTTTATCAAGGGAATCCCCTTCCTTGTTTCAAGGGGTGAATATGGCTATTAACTTCTATCTGTCTTATTAAACTATGAATTCCATTTGTGTGCACTGCTACTTAAAAATTCCACACACAAGAGCGATCTCCTTATCATTATAGGGAATCATATCCTATAATGATAAGGGATTTTTTCCCACCATTCTGCCCGTTTAACTAAATAGTGGTTAATTCTCTTCATAGATTAGTGTACAAAAATTTAAGTAATGACTTTTATAAAATTTAAACATTAAAAAACGACATCTTTATATCCTGAAATAGATCCGATAGAACCATAATTACCAGGGTTTCCATAATTCCCTACATTACCGTAGTTACCATAACTTCCAAAATTAACATTTTTATAAGAGGAATTATTATTATACATTAATCGATTATCATTAATAATTTCACCTAAATATTTTCCTCTCATATCAATAAATATTTTTTCAGTTTCACGATAATGACCAATATTTTGACCACTAGGTGAATGAAGATGATTGTTTACAAGGTTGGCAATATGCTGTCCCTTACTGTTAAATAAAAATTTCACATTAATATCCTCCTTTAAGTAGCATAGTGTTAAATTTTATTTTATCTAAATATAATATTATATTTGAAACTTATATCTTCTAGCCCTTAGTTTAAAGGCCTCTCTTCCACCTTCCATAATATTACATATCGCATCCTTAATATTTTGGTTTTCAATGGAACCATCACAAAGAACTTCAGTATACTTGCTCTCAGAATTCATTGCTATTACCCATTCAGAGTCTCCATTCACGGGAATGTTAGCATTATGAGTAACAGTTATAATCTGACGTTTATTTTTCGAATTAGCTAAGCGATTTACAATTAATTCGTATATCAATTGATTATCCAAATCATCTTCTGGTTGATCCAATAGTAGTGGAGTATTACCATAAGATAAAAGGAATGTAAGTATTGCTGAAGTTTTTTGACCTGCTGAAGCATTGGAAATAGATTTAAACCCAGATGCTTCATTTGCTTTGTATTGAACCTCAATCTTATCTTCAGGATATAATAGCCTGATGTTATCTATTTGTTCATCATTCAAACCCTTAAGTAAGGTATTAAACCTTGTTGTAAACCTACCATCATTTTCAGCAGTTTCTTTTATAGCAGCTATAATTCCGCTTATTTCTTTAGTCTTTCTCTCCGCATTTCCATTAAAGATAAATGAATTAATTGTTTGAAAGTCTTCATTAAATTTATCTTCTCTTTGGAGAATCTTTCTTAACTCAATTTCATAATGTTCGGAGTCTCGAAACGGCTTAACTTCGATTTTAATATTTCTACTATCAGCAAGTACAACCTGTAAAAACTCTCTTCGGAATGTAGTCACTTGTTTTCTTAGCTCTAAATAAGTATCTGAAATTGTGTTTAATTCATCATTTAATGATTCTAGTTCTCTTTCAGATTGTTCAATATCACCAAGTTCCTTTTCTTTAATAATTAGCTGATTTGAAAGGTGCTCTATATTTCCTAAGTCATCTAAATCCTCTTGTGTGAGCTCAGACTGTAAAGTTTCAAAATCACTTTTAACCTGATTAAATCTATCAAACCAATTTGAAGTTTCAATCAATTGTGTTAATGAATTCTTTGCTCTGGATAGTTCTGTACCTGCTTCGGTGAGTTTAATAATAACTTGTTGTAATTCTGTTGAATTCCGTGCTAAGATTCTTCTTAACTCATCGCTTGATTCCGGAGTAAAATTGAATTCATCAAAATCTATGTAAGAGAATCCCTCAATAAACTCTCTCAATCTATCCTCTTTATTCTCAAAATCATTAATAACTTTCTTTAGGAATAACTCTTCAGTTTCAAGTTCCTTCTGCTTTTTTAAGGTAGTTTGATATCCTTTCTCCTCAAACTGTAAAAGTCTTTCTCTAATATCAGTTATATCAATTTCTAGCCTTTCTTTTTTACTAATTTGATGTTTTAAATTTCTGATTTTAGCAGTTGTCTCAAAGTAACTACTTTGAATATCTCTAATAGCACTAAGATGTGCTTCTAAAGAATCAATTGATTGATCAATTTTATCTCTTAGAGCATTAGGACGTGTGGCAATATTATAAATTTGCTTTTGTGAAAAAATATTCACACGGAATAGCTCTAAAATAGGATCGGTTGATTCTTCATATTCCCCTTGGTCATTCAACTTATATACATTTTTACTAAATTGTCCGCCACCATAGTTAGAAAATGTAATTTTGTATGTTCTTCCTAAACGTTCTAAATATAATTCAATGACAGTATCGCTTTTTATAATTCCCTTTTCTTCACCTAGTCTACTAGATTCAAATTGTTTAAAGAAATTTGTTTGATCTTCTAAGAGTTCCTTAAATTCAGCTAAATCAGCATTGCCAACCAAGAGTCCGCGGATAATCCTGTTGATAGCAGATTTTCCAGTCCACGTCCACCTATAATGGTATTCAGTTGAGGGTTAAATTGAACCTTTATTGTGTTTTCAGGATTTAAAACAGTATTTTTTACTTCTAAGCCTTTTATAAGAAGTTCAGGAGTATTATAAGGCAGTGTCGTACAATCAAAATCGTTCCTAATCTTCTGATCAGGCATTAATAAAGCGTGTCTAAGACTCTCTAGGGAAACTTCCTCTTCCATTTTGATCCAGGTATACCTTTTCCCGATTCCCCACAGACCGTGTGTGGTTTCATTATCTCCACTAGGATTATCAGAAAAGGTTAAAATTGCTTTCCTTGCTTCTTTTGCTATACTAACTGCATTATTCCAATTTTTTATAAGCTCTTCAGTGACAGATGGATATCTTGCTTTAATTAAGTTTATACGTTCGTCGGAAGTGTAATTTCCTGCATTATATAGCTCCTTATTAACAACCTGTACACCATTGATATAAGAAATATCTAAGAATTGTTGCATTGTTTGATAACTTGTTACAGAGATCCCATTATATTCATCAATGTGAGCAGGGATAACAATTGCTCCACGGCTATTAGCTTTATCTGCAACAGTAAATATATTTTCATTTATTTCCGTAGTTGCAGTTTGCTCTGCAAACATATTGTCCTGAATTCCACAATAATGAAGGAATTGATTTATGTCACTAGAACGCTTGTCCTTATCAAACAGGATTAATAAATGAACTTTTGATGTATCACAAGTTATCTCAACTCCAGGGAAGACTGTTAAGTTTGTCCCATTGGCAGCCTCAATTACTCGATCAATATAATTACCACTGTTATGATCAGTTACAGCTACAACATCTAATCCCTTTTCTATACAAGATTGTACCCATTGCTCAGGGGTTACCTCTTTATCAGGGAAACATTTACTTTCTGGAGTATGAAGATGCAAATCACATTTATACCATTTATTACCTCTAAAATTCATTACTTTACCTCCATTCTTAATAGTTTCATCTTACAATAACTAATGTCAAAAATTTATCTTACTTACTCCTTTCTTACAAAAAGTCTCAAATGTTCCATATTTATCTACTATTATAATACAACAATCGACAGATTATCATATTAGTCGACAACATTTATCAGATAGCTCTATCAATGTTTCTTGCCATTTGCTGAACGTATACTTGATTAATTATATTTTTATGAAAACTATGTAAAATTAAAGAATATAGATAAAGAAAAACTGAACTCTATTATTAACTCAAAAGCTAGTAAAGAAGATTAATATCGAATAATAAAGGATTTTGTCACATAAATCGAGAAAATTATATTTATAAAAATATTTAATCATAACATTACCTTTTGAGGTTTGGAGGATGACTAGTGGAATTAAAAGTAATTCATTCAGTGGAGTTACCCTTTATATTAAATCTGCATAATGATGTGTATAACACCCAAGTTAATTTTAAAGGTAGCATTTATAATTTAGAATTAAATATAAGTAATACCAAATATAAAGTAATGACAAAATATCAAGGAAAAGATGCTTACATTGAAGTAGAAGAAGATGAGATATCTTCTTTAGACGAGGACGAAAGAAGCAATTATAGAGAAAAATTACGGACGTATATTTCTTGGGAAGAAAAAAAACTTTTTAATGTTACAAAGGAAATGTTGGACAATATTAGCGAAGAAGTTAAGGTTGACAAATTAAAATCTATAATCCTTTATAATGAAATTGATTACGAAAACAATTTAACTGATTTTTCACAAGCAATGTACACCCTTTTCAATGATGAAGAAAAGGAGGAACTTGGCTACTCGGTCTTAATAGATACACAGCTTTCAGGATTATCTAATTCAGATTTATTCTTATCAGCGATTAACCAGTTAATTAAAGCATATTCAGTATTCAGAAATGACTTTTTTGTTGAAAAATGTACACTTCATACGTTACGAGGAATTCAAGTAACTCAGTTTGTTGATAATATTCAATGGCAAGGGTTTAAAAGAATCGGGAAATTACCACCCATTATAAACAAACCGTGGTTACCCGACATTTCTCAACAAGAATTAACTGATTTTAAAAACATCTTGCAGAACGGCGTAGAAATTGATCCACTTAAATCATTAGTTATCGTTTCTAAGAACCTGTTAGAGAAGGGAGAAACAAGATCTGCAATAATCAATATATCGGCAGTCCTTGAATATTCAGTTGAAAGAAAAATTAGGACGAAGCTTTTAGCAAAAGGTAAGACTGCACAAAGTATTGAAAGTATATTAAACGCAACAAAATTGAACTTCAAAGATAGGTGTAACAAAACACTAAAGAGAGCAACAGGTAAATCGCTAGTAACAGATTATCCTACTGAATGGAGTACTGTGGACACTCTGAGAAAAAAATTTAGACATTTGATAGCACATTCAGTACTTGAGCCTACATATACCGATACAGAAAATATGATTGAAGAATTTGAAAAGGTAATTGCTATTGTAGAATCGTTATAAGAATATTTAGGTACGTTCTTATTTTTAGCCATATTTCATATTAGTGTATAGGTTTCTTATTTATGTATTCTTATTTTAATCCAAAAATTGTGAAGAATTGTAAGGGAGTGCTTACGTTGATAACCAACTATACGAAAAACGCTCAGAGATTCTATATACTCTGAGCGTTTTTTCTGTACCTGTATCAGGATAGATTGCTTGTTAATTCGGGTCGTATTTAAGTCCAATTTTTCAGTTCTCAATTGATCTTGTAATCATAGCTGAACCCGTTATGATGAACATTTTATGTTTAATAAACAAATTCTAATTTACCAATAAAGTTGCCGGTAGTAATTTACTAATAAAGTTGCAATACCTGCAATTTTATGGGTTTAGTCGCAAAGGCAAAATAAAAACCACCAAATATGTATTTGGTGGAGACGGTGGGACATGCTATTCCATGCTTTCGTCATGGCACTGACTATATCTTGAACCTTTTTATAGGTCCTTCGGCGTCTTATACGAAAAATAGATTTACCTGAAAGTCAGGCAGATTTTCGTATCCTAGTACTACCAAATACTTGGTAGCCTATAAGTCGATACACGGCTGTTGGATTACTCCACATACCGCTCGGCATTGCCCTATCACATTAAGTGACTTAGGTTTCACCGATAAAGCCGAATTTTCACTTATGTGTTACCACATAAGGCGACTAATACTTAATCGAACCCACGTCCAGACATATCGGCACTTAAGCGTCTACGAGCGTAGTCGATATATTTGCGGTTTCGCTAACTCCTATGCCTATCGACAGGCGTCAGAGCAGCTAGTCTGATTGGTCTCTTCCATCATCCCCAGACGGAGGAATTAGGCGTAGTCCACTAAGAGTGAGTCCCTTACCCTACCACATGGACGATGGAGGGAGGAACAGCTAAGCAGTTATTAAGCTGCTAAAGCTAAGTTATTGTTAGATTTGCCAGTTATTATTGGCGTGACGTTTTTACGAAGACGATCCCTTCGGCCCGCAACCTAAGCTCGAACTACCCCTGTCGAATCCGTAACGTCCCCATGTAAGCCGTATATACCAGCTAGGGAATACGGGAAGTTTAAGAAGATCAAGCTTAATTGCTTATTAAGTTTTAAAAAGTAAGTTGACTGTCTTACAAAACTTATTATATCAGACTGGCTAAAAAATGCAATTGTAAGGTTTTCCCACTACATTTTTTGACGTTCTCTAAAGGCACGTTCGATATCACGCTTCGCTTCCTTCTTCTTCAGATCTTCACGTTTATCGTATTTCTTTTTCCCTTTACCAAGACCGATTAGCACCTTTGCATAACCATTTTTCAAATACATCTTTAAAGGAACAAGGGCATAACCTTCTTCTTTGGTTGCACCAATTAGTTTCACAATTTCACGCTTATGAAGTAATAGCTTCCTTTGTCTTAGTGGATCATGATTATAGCGATTTCCTTGTTCATACGGGCTAACATGCATGTTCAATAGAAATACTTCGCCACGATCAATACGTGCATACGAGTCCTTTAAGTTTACACGTCCATTACGAATTGATTTAATTTCCGTACCTTGAAGGACAATGCCAGCTTCAAATGTTTCCTCTATTGAATAGTCATGATTTGCTTTTTTGTTTTGGGCGACTACTTTTCCCATACCTTTTGGCATTGTGTTCACTCCCCTCGATCTAGCGATACGTTCTATTTTAGCAAAAAATGGACTGTAACTCAATAAATAGAGCTAAAGAGGGACTGACACTTAGGATTGTCAGTCCCATCACATCATTAGCGCTTTTTCTTACGTTTTGCTTTTGGTGCATTTTCAAAGTGCTTTTTCTTCTTTTTACGAGGAGGACGTGTAGACCATTCGCCATCTTTGTCATTTCCATATGTCTTGCCGTTATTACCGCCGCCACGACCATTGGAATCTTTTCTTCCTTTACCAGCAATGATGACTTTTGGTTTGTCTTTTTCAGGACGTCTTCTTGTCCCTTTCATACCAACAATTTCGAAATCAATTGCGCGCTCGTCTTTGTTTACATTTACTACGCGTACAGTGATTTCGTCACCAATTCTATAGACATTACCAGTGCGTTCCCCAATCATCGCATAATGCTGCTCATCATATCGGTAATAATCATCTGTCATATAGCTGACGTGAATAAGACCTTCTATTGTATTTGGAAGCTCAACGAACATACCAAAGTTCGTAACAGAACTGATCATACCGTCATATTCTTCACCAATTTTATCAAGCATGTACTCTGCTTTTTTCAGTTCATCTGTTTCACGCTCTGCTTCTACAGCTCTTCGTTCCATATTGGAGGATTGTTCGGCGATGACAGGTAAGCTTTCCGCCCAATGAGCTCGAGTTTCTTCATCAACTTTTCCTTCTATTAAATATGTGCGGATTAAGCGATGCACAATTAAATCAGGGTAACGACGAATTGGTGATGTAAAGTGTGTGTAAAACTCCGTAGCCAGTCCAAAGTGACCTAAGCTTTCAGGATCGTACTTCGCCTGCTTCATCGAACGGAGCATGACTGTTGAAATAACTGTTTCTTCTGGTGTACCCTGTACTTCTTCTAAAATATTTTGCAATGCTCTTGGATGAATTTCATTTCCTGCACCTTTTACTGAGTACCCAAAGTTCGTAATAAACTGAAGGAATCGTTGTAATTTTTCAGCATTTGGATCTTCATGAATACGGTAAATAAACGGTACATTCATCCAATGGAAGTGCTCAGCTACTGTTTCATTGGCAAGTAGCATAAATTCTTCAATTAGACGCTCTGCTACTGAGCGTTCGCGAATTACAACCTCTGTTGGCTTTCCTTCTTTGTCTACAAGAACCTTTGCTTCTTTAAAATCAAAATCAATAGCGCCACGCTCCATACGCTTTTGGCGCAGAATCGCTGCAAGCTCACCCATTTGTTCAAACATTGGAATAAGGCCTTCATATTTTTGGAGAAGCTCTTCATCACGGTCTTCTAATATTTTATTAACATCAGAGTACGTCATACGCTCTGTCGTTTTAATCACACTTTGGAAAATTTCATGTTTAACAACTGTACCTTTTTCATCGATTTCCATCTCACAAGAAAGTGTTAAACGATCCACTTTAGGATTTAATGAACAAATTCCATTTGATAAACGATGTGGAATCATTGGAATAACACGGTCAACAAGATACACACTTGTCGCACGATCTAATGCTTCGCGATCAATTGGAGACTTCTCTGTTACATAATGACTAACATCGGCAATATGAACACCAAGCTTATAGTGGCCATTATCTAATTTTGTCACTGTAACAGCATCATCTAGATCTTTTGCATCGGCACCATCAATTGTCACAATTGTTTCATTTCTTAAATCACGGCGATCCTTTAGATCTTCTTCTCTAATCGTCTCCGGAACATCATTTGCTTGCTCAAGTGCTTCGACTGGGAATGGGCCAGGCAGTCCGTGCTTATGAATAACAGATAAAATATCAACACCTGGATCATTTTTATGACCTAGAATGTCAATAACTTCACCTTCTGCACTCATGCGTCCTTCAGGATATGTTGTTAGTTTTACAACAACCTTATGTCCCTCAACAGCACCCTTTGATGCATTTTTTGGAATGAAAATATCATTGGCGATTTTTTTATCATCAGGAACAACAAAACCGAAATTTTTGCTTTCCGTATAAGTACCAACAACCTCTGTTATTCCTCGCTCTAAAATACGGACAATCGTTCCTTCTTGTCTTGTCCCACCTGTGCTTGCACTGACTCTGACCATAACAACATCACCGTGCATAGCTGTTTTCAATTCAGTAGGCGGAATAAAGATATCATCTAAAGCCGGGTCCTCAGGGTCAACAAAAGCAAAGCCTTTTGAGTGACCAATTAGCTTTCCTTTAATTAAATTCATTTTTTCTGGCAAGCCATAACGGTTGCTTCTTGTTCTAACAACGAGGCCCTGGTCCTCCATGACAACTAATGCTTTTACAAAATCTTTAAACTCTGTTGAATCTTCTATTCCAAATGCTTGTTCAAGCTCTTGAACAGTTAGGGGCTTATAAGCTTCCTCTTTCATAAATGAAAGCAGTTTATCAATATGTACTTGAATTTCTTGATCCATTTTCATCCTCCTTTTCTCGTTCTAAAAAAACCTTACCAATCAAGGCTTTCTAAAAATTGATACACATCCTCATGGAGTTGATCACGTTCTTTATCAAGTGTTAACACATGTCCAGATTCCTCGTACCACTTTATTTGTTTATGATCATTTTCTACTTCATTGTAGATAATATTTGCACTGTCCGTGTTAATCATATGATCATGTCTACCTTGTGCCACAAACGTTGGTGAATAGATCATATCTACATTATTTCGGACATCTGCAATTAACTCTTGTAAGGCTTTTAGTGTATTCATTGGAGTCTTCTCAAACTCCTTCATCTCCTCTTCTATTTCCTCAGGAGACTTCCCTTCAAACTTTTTATAATTTCTCGCATATTCGAGAACTCCTTGGTACATAACTTCCTCACTTTTAATGTACATTGGCGCACACATTGGGATAATTCCCTTTACAGGTAAAGTGTAACCCAATTTTAATGAGAAAACTCCACCAAGTGATAATCCCCCAACAGCTATGTCCTCAAATCCCATGCTTTTCAGATGCTCATACCCTTCTTGTACATCCTTCCACCAATCTTCAGGACCTGTATGAACGAGCTCTTCTGGCGGTACACCGTGGCCTTTATATTGTGGCGCATGACATGTATAGCCTTTTTCACTAAGAAAGCGTGCAAGCATTCGAACATCCGCTGTGTTCCCTGTAAATCCATGTAATAATAAAACAGCTCGATCGCCGCCTTCAAATGTAAACGGCTTTGGCAAAACTCTTTTCATTCTTACTAACTCCTTACTATCTTTTATTTAGTTTATCCCAAAATTACCATCAGTATTACTAAACAACTAACATCAAGCTATGTATTCTTTATACTTCTATTTAATCAAACACGTTCGGCCTTGAACAATTCTTATGCTTAGTGAGCTTTTTTCTTCAGCCCCAAACAAAAAAGAGCCTGTTTCTACAGACCCTTTACTTATTATTTATTGAACAACATATGCCACTAAAACAGTTAAAACAAAGAATAAAACAGATAGTACGATTGTAATACGGTGTAAAACTAAGTCAAGTCCACGAGCTTTTTGTTTTCCAAAAAGCTGCTCAGCTCCACCAGAGATTGCCCCTGATAACCCTGCGCTTTTACCAGATTGTAATAATACAACTGTAATTAAAGCAACTGAAACGATAACAAGTAGAATAATTAATGCTGTATGCATGAGTTGACACCTCCTGAAATGCGCACAAATAGATAGTTTAAATGTACCATACTTCTTTTTGATTCACAATAAAACATTCAATTAATTCGATTGGATAAAAAACTGAGACTGTTTGTAGTAATCGTAATAGAATATTTTTCTAATATGAAATAAAATAAGCTCGAATATTGACACTGATTTTAAGTGACTTATTCGGGTTTATAATTTACATTACACGTAGGCTAACTGTTTAATCCCATCAGTAGTATTTTGATTGATTTTCAAATGAATAAATACTTGTTCCCCTACTGAAAATCCTTTACTAATATCTTGATGTATCACCCATTGCTCCTCTTCTTTAATTGTTACTGTGTAGTGAATTTCTTTACCTTGATATTGCACGCTTGTGACAATACCCTCTAGACCACCTTCATTTAACGAAATCTCAAGTTGCTCCGGACGCGCTGGAAAAATGCCTTTATTCTTTAATTCTGAGGTTACATCGGTATTTCCCCATTTTATTGTAGGATCATCTAATGGATAAAATGTATTCCCTTCCCACTTCCCTTGGATCAAGTTCGCTTTACCAACAAAGGAGGCTACAAATGTTGATGTTGGGTAGCTATAAATTTCTTTTGGTGTTCCTACTTGTTCAATCCTCCCCTTGTTCATGACAACGATTCTATCAGCCATTGCCAAAGCTTCACTTTGATCATGAGTCACATATACAATTGAAGCTTTTGTTAGTTGATGCAGCTGTTTTATTTCCTTTCGCATAGACATTCGTAACTCAGCATCTAAACTACTTAATGGTTCATCCATCAAAAGTAATGCGGGTTTTGGTGCAATAGCCCTCGCCAAGGCAACCCTTTGCTTTTGTCCACCTGAGAGTTCATTTGGCATCCGATCTCCTAAATGAAGCAAATCTACCATTTTTAATACCTCATCCACTCTCGAATCAATGTTTATTTTAAGATCTTCACTTAAGAACTGTTGATGCTTTAAAGGAAAACGAATGTGATCTTTTACATTCATATGAGGCCATAAAGCAAAAGATTGAAAAACCATTCCAATATTACGCTTTTCAGGGGGCAAGAAAAATTTCGTAGTTGCTAATTCCTGCTTATCTATTAATATTTCACCTGATGTTGGAGAATCAAATCCCGCTAATAATCGTAATAAGGTTGTTTTCCCACAACCAGAAGGACCCAAAATGGCAACAAACTCTCCCGAATTAATTTCTAGGTTAATATCATGTAGTGCCTTAAACGAACCAAACTTTTTCATTAAATTTCTAATTTGAGTACTCATTATGCAACACCTTTCGATTCCATCGTTTCTGTAAGAAATGGAGTATGAAGAAGGTTAACAAGATTAATAGAACAACAATACAAGAAAATGCTGTTGAGTAAGTCGAATAACCCGCTTGTTCAAAGTTAAAAATAACTAGACCTATAGTCTCGGTTCCACTAGACCATAACAATGATGAAACAGTGAGCTCAGTTAGTGCCGATAAAAAGACAAACAATGCACCACTTAAAACACCAGGGATGATGAGAGGAAGTAAAATTTGCTTCCATTTAAAATAACCATTCGAGCCACTCACTCTTGCGGCTTCTTCAATGGAAGGATCCACTTGCATAAACGCTGTCATGCTTCCCCGTATTTGTAAAACAAGAAAACGAGTGATATAAGCAATTAACAAAATAATAATGGATCCGTAGATACCGGGATTCCAACCTGGAATAGGTTCCATCCAAGCAAAAATCATAGCCAGAGCTAGCACCGTACCTGGTAATGCATAAGGAATCCCGATGATCAACTCTATACTCTTGTTTAAAAATGTAGGTTTTTTTGTTCTAACGTATGCGATACATGTACCTACTACAGCACAAAAACACGTAGTAATAAGTGCTAACTTGGTACTATTTATTAAAGAAGTGGTTGCTTTTTGATTTTCCAATAATACAAATTGATAATTTTTAAAACTTATGTTGTCTATAACAAACGGTAAACCATATGCTTTTATAAGAGAAGCTGTTAGCATAGAAACAAATGGAACCAATGTTGTCATAAGTAAGAAAGCCCATAAAAACACTTCTAGAGTTAAACGTTTTTTCTTATTTAAAAAATATCGTGGTTCTTTATCTTCAACTGTTGTTTCTATCGTTTTAGATTTTTTTAGTAGAATCCACTGTAGATAAGTACCTAGTAAAGCAATTAATCCTAAAATAACTGATAATGTTGCTGCCCGTTCAAATGAATTAGGTCCCATGCCAACAATTTGTTCATAAATATATGTACTAAGCACTCTAATATTTCCTGGAATACCAAGAAATGCAGGTATTCCAAAGTTATCAAGGCTTGCAATAAAAGCTAAAAATCCGCCACTAGCTATACCAGGTAATGCAAGTGGTAAAGTTATTTTCTTAAAAGATTGCCACTTACTAGAACCTGAAACCCTTGCTGCATATTCAAGATCACGAGGAATTTTCCTAAAAACCCCTACAGTTAATAAATAAACAAGTGGATAATTTGTTAACCCCATAACTAGAATAATTCCTAGTATGCTATACATATTTATTGGCTCAATTGATCCTGGAAATATAGATAGGAATTTTGCTAGAAAACCATTTTTACTCATAAATTGAGTCCATGCTAATGTTGTAATGTAAGAAGGTATAATAAAGGGTAAAAAGATGAATAATTGGATGATATTTTTATTTCTAATGTTGGTATAAGCAACGATCCAAGCTGTGAAGATTCCTAAAACAATAGCTATGAATGAAGAACCTAATACAATATAAACCGTATTTTTCACTGTCGTCCATGTTGTTTGATCTTGGAGGACCGACGTATAATTGCTTATTGTAAAGCCGTTATCAGAAGAGAGGCTTAAAAAGAATAGCCTAAATATAGGCATAACAAAAAAAATAACGATAAATAATAAACCGATTAAGAACCAATGTTTATTATTCACATGTATCCTGCTAAAAACACTTTGCCACATTCTTGATTTCTCTCCTTACATTTTATTGCCTAGTTTCGGCATTAAGGACAAATAAGGCTAGCTCATGAAATTGGAGCTTTGAGTAGCCTTATTTGTATTAAAACTTTTTATTGACCAAAAATTGATTCAAATTCTTTTTTATCTTCTTCTCTTGATTGATATAATTCATTGATATCAGCATCTAACACTTTCATATCTTCAATACTTTTTAACCCTTCAGGGGCTTCAATACCTTTACGAATTGGTGTATACCCTAACTCCGCAGCTAGATTTTGACCTTCTTCTGACAGAACAAAATCAACAAACGCCTTTGCTGCAGCTTCATTCTCAACATCTTTCATAATACCGATTGGTTCAGTAATAACTGGTACTCCTTCACTTGGATAAACAAGTTCAACTGGTGATCCTTCAGCAGCTGCACGTGCAACAATAAAATCCACAACCATTCCATATGATTTTTCTCCATCTGCTACTGCTTTAAGAACAGCACCATTTCCTTGTGTGATGGTTGTTTCATTAGCTTTTAAACTTTCATAAAAACCCCATCCAAACTCATCATTTCTTGTTAAAACACCAAGATTATAAGCTGCAGCCCCAGAGTAAAATGGACTTGGCATAATCGTTTGTCCCTTAGAGCTCTCCTCAGTTAACACATTCCATGAATCTGGCATTTCAGTTACGTTCGTAGTATTTACTACTAATGCTGTGGCCATTACCTTGGTACCTGCATACATCCCATCAGCATCAACTAAATTGGCAGGAATCTCACTTAATTCCTCTGACTTATATTCAAGTAACATATCTTCTTCTTTTAGGTCTTCAAATGTGACAGAATCAGCTACAAGCAATACATCAGCCTGAACATCCCCAGCTTCTTTCTCTGCCTTAATTTTACTAATCACTTCTTCGGTACCTGAACGATATGTTTGCACATTTACCTCTGGATATTTCTCTTTAAATGCATCTACCAGCTTCTGTGCATCTTCATCTGGTTGTGACGTATAAAAAGATAAATCTCCTTCAATCGCTGTTTCTGTTGTTTCCCCATTGCTTTCAGTATTATCACTGTTACTGCTACTTTCCTCACTTCCACAAGCTACAAGTGCAAGTGATAAGAGTGACATTAGAAATCCCGTTTTCAATTTTTTCATTGTTATTTTCCTCCTTATGAATGCTGTTTATATTTAAAACTTTTAAACCATCGTTCAATTTGTTCAATTTTTCTTTTTTCGTATGTTTTGATTGTTATAGGTGAAATAGTGACAAAACCTTGCTTTAATTTTCCATAGTCGTTTGTCTCTGGTGGATATGGTATCGATACTAGCTCATCTTTAAGCCAATAATAAACTTGTCCATGCGGATCATTTAATCCCACATAGCGATATCTTGATAATTCCATATCTAGAGGTACAATACTAACTCCTTCACATAGCTCTTTAGGAATATTCGGTAGATTTATGTTAAGAAAAACACCTTTAGGTATTTTATTTTGAAGAATAACTTCTACAACCTCATAAAATAAGCTTTTAACTTGTCCTGCTTTTATTGTTGTATCATGAAAAGCATCTAATGAGACAGCTATAGATGGGACTTGATACAATGAAGATTCCGCAGCACCAGCTATGGTTCCTGAATAGTAAAGGTCTCTTCCTAAATTTGGCCCCATATTAATGCCTGAAAAGACAAAATCTGGAGTATCTTTTAATAACACTTCTAACGCAAGCTTGACACAATCTGCCGTTGTTCCATTTACTGCCCAAGACCCTTTCGTGCCTGGGAAATTCCCTACTTTTTTTGCCTTTAATGGTTGTCTTAACGTAATAGAATGACTTATTGCACTCCGCTCCTGATCAGGACAGACAACATACACATCTCCAAAATGCTGAAGAACCTCAACCATTATTTCAACACCTGGTGCAAATACTCCATCATCATTTGTAACTAATATTTTCACTAGTAACCTCCTTAATCGAAAGGTTCAATTTATCTCTTAAAAACCTAACATTTTTATTTAAGTTAGAGAAACCTTCATTTTGATCAAAGCCTTCTAAGATTACAGGATGTTGATTCTCCATAATCATGTAAAGGAGAGTCTCCACCTGAACTCCTCCTGAACCCAAAGGTACGTGATACTTTGAATGTGTAACATCACTTACATGAATCTTATTAATGCGCTCTATTTGAGAATAATATTGAAGAATATCCTTTTCTAAAGGAACATGGGCAATATCAAATGTTACTTTTACTGTGGATGGTAGATCATTTATCAGCTCGTTTATTGATCTCGCATCTATAATGAACTCCTTTTTTTCATGCTCCATTTGTTCAATTGACATTTCAACTCCTATATTACTAGCAAATTGTGCCAAGCTAGAAAAGGAAGTAACAAGCTGATCATAATGCCATTGCGTCCATGACTCAGTTAGAGTTCTTTTTCCCGGATGAACAGTTACATTTAATGCTCCTATTTCCCTTGCTAAAAGCATTGATTTCTCAACTTCATTTATAGATTGCTGGCGAATTCCCTCATTAAGAGCACATAGATTTAAATCCCAACTCGCTGCATGGAATGTTAACTTTACGTTATATTTTTCTTTAGCTTCAATTATCTGATTAATCGGAGTCCGATGAAACCAAACTTGTTCAGCCCATACTTCTACTCCTTCAAAACCTAAATCGTTTGCGATTTCAATTACACGATCTACTGAGTGTTGCCAGCAAAGAGTTGATGATAATAATAAATTCAAAGCATCATCTCCTTCTTTAACCATGTGTCTACTAGGTTTTTATTGAAATGAATACTCCCGATTGGAAAAGGATTTCGGGAAGTTGGACCATGGAAATCACTACCTCCAGAAATATGTAAGTTATACTTTAAGGCTAAAGACTCAAGTTTATTAACTGTTTCCCATGAGTGTTTTGAATGATACACTTCAATTCCAGCTAGACCTGCTTTAACCAAGCTTTCAAAGTCGTAGGAATGCTTATATATTCCTGGATGAGCAAGAAATGACTTCCCACCTATTTGCTTAATTAGAGAAATAGCATCACTTGCTGAAAAGGGTGAACGTCTGATAAAGCCTGGTGATCCTTTTTTAAGCAAAGTGTCATACGCTTCACGTTGAGTTAAAAAATATCCTTTATCCACCAACTCGTCCGCAATATGAGTTCGTACAAGTACACCCTTGCCAACACGTTCTACACAAGAAGATAACTGTATCTTGTATCCAAGCGTATTTAATTTTTTAACGATTTTTTCTCCCCATTTCAACCGCTCTTCTTTTCTCCAATTAATATGTTCTTTAAACTTGTGATGATCAGGATCAAAACTATACCCTAGGATGTGAAGCTCTCCATCCTCACCATCCGTATTTAACTCTATTCCCGGCAATAATTTAATACCTAGTTCATTAGCATAATCCTTACCTTGAACATACCCTTCAATTGCATCATGATCTGTAATAGAAATAATTGATATTGACTTCCGCTTTGCATCATCAATTATTTCCTTTGGTGACCACTCTCCATCGGAATATACAGAATGAATATGTAAGTCCAAATTATACCTCCTCTCAAACTCTTATCTTAAGTTTAAGATTTCGATATTAAGCGACATTAAATTCACAATTAATATTTTGAAAATTTTCTGTAAAGATAAAGAAGATAATTCACAAATCATAATGATAAGAAATAGATGACAACCCAGTGATTATTATGTTTTGGTTTGTGAAATGGATGTAAAATGTAAATTTTTTGTTACAAATTAACAATTCGTTAATAAACAGCTTTGAATTTTAACTAGAATAGTATTTATAATCTATAACAGCAGGCAAATGAATGATTGTGTAAAAATGTGCCGTAACCTAACAAAAAAAGCCTGTTTTCACAGACTTTTTTATCAGCATATATGGTTTCTTAAAGCCAAAGAAATAGCTTAGTATAATTTATTTTAAGATTAAGACACATTTTTGTTCTTATCTGCTATTTTTGAGATTTTATCCGCGATTTTCGTTGCTTTATCCGCGATTCTGAGATTTTATCCGCGATTTTCGTTGCTTTATCCGCGATTCTGAGATTTTATCCGCGATTTTCGTTGCTTTATCCGCGATTGTACAATTCTCGGTACTATTCAACTTTACTACCGCTTACCATTTTCTAGACTATCCAAAAAGTAGATTCGTGTTTTATTTTTTCCCGTACTCCTCAAATTCATTGTCTGAAACAATCTAGTAGCAGTATCTGCAGAATCAAACTTTAAAAAATCTCTTAATTCCCTATTAGAAATCGTTGATTTGATTAAAAGTCGATAGTCTTTAACAGCCTTAACATGAGCATGTTTATTCTTTTCCCCACAATAAGGACAAAACCAATTCCCTTTAAGCCGATCCATCGGAAGGACACTACATTTTGGACAAAAAACACCTTTAAGAAGGTCACTTTCTTTTATGTCATATTTCTCTAAGATGGATGCGTCTCCTTCGGTATGTTTTTTTAGTAATAATTTAAATATCTTCCTTAAAGTCTTTTCTTCCAGTTTATTTGTGATCTTTGATTTTTCTAATTGAAGTATTTTATTAGGTAATTCTTCTTTGTGTATCACTGTGTGGTGAATATGATGATCTTCCGGAGAGGTGCTTATGATTGTGTAGGGATTACTGATCACGACTAATGACTGTATTGCTATATCTTCTAACTTGTTAATACGCAACCATTCTTTTAAGTTAGCTTTCTGACGATCAAGCTGCGTCAATGGATAGGCATAGGCAATTTCTTTCCCATCTTTTGTTTGAATGAGTTGTTTAAACTTAGGATCAAAATAAATGGTTCCGGAGAAATTCTTTATTTCGAGGATAATCGCCATTTTGTTGGTGAAAATTAATGTGTCCATTTGAAAGAAATGTTTGTCTGTTTTCAATCTTAGGTGGTGAAAAATAAAGTAGTTTTTCTCATCAAGGTAGCTGAGTGGGTAATCAACGGATTGTTCACCTTTATAACCGGCCATTCGTTTGTTGTAATCTTCGGTAATGAGTGGCAGAGTTGGATGGAAATTAGGTATCCGTGGAAGTAAAGCTTCTAATTGGAGAATAATACGGGGTTTTGTACGGGATTTTAAGATCATTTTCTCACTCCATATGTAGTTTTGATGTATATTATTCAGTGTTTTTCTAATTAATCCTGCTTGTCTCGGGTAAAAAATTTGTTTATCCGCGATTTGGAGGTTTTATTCGCTATTTCAAGAGTTTATCCGCGATTTTTGTTATTTTATCTGCGATTATCATAATATATCAGCGATTAGACAATTTCCTACAATTTTCGCACGCCGGTACGTTTTCCCAGCAAGAAATACAAAGTTTCGCCTCATACACCATCAAAAAAGAACTGCCGCACCCGCGGCAGTTCCCATCAACTTAAAATTATTTTTTTAAGTTATAGAAAGTTTTAATTCCATCGTATCTTGAAGCGTCTTGTAATTGATCTTCGATACGTAGTAATTGGTTGTATTTAGCAACACGGTCAGTACGTGATGGAGCACCAGTTTTGATTTGACCAGCGTTTGTTGCAACTGCGATGTCAGCAATTGTTGTATCTTCAGTTTCACCAGAACGGTGAGAGATAACTGCTGTGTAACCAGCGCGTTTAGCCATTTCGATTGCTTCGAACGTTTCAGTAAGTGTACCGATTTGGTTAACTTTGATAAGGATTGAGTTACCGATTCCTTTTTCGATACCTTCAGCAAGTTTTTTCGTGTTTGTAACGAATAAGTCGTCACCAACAAGTTGAACTTTACCGCCAAGGCGTTCAGTTAATAGTTTGTGACCTTCCCAGTCGTTTTCATCTAAACCGTCTTCAATTGAGATGATTGGGTATTTAGAAGCCATTTCTTCATACCAGTCAACCATTTCAGCAGAAGTTTTTACAACACCTTCTCCTGAAAGATGGTATTTACCGTCTTCTTTGTTGTAGAACTCAGAAGAAGCAGCATCCATAGCAAGCATTACTTGCTCACCTGGTTTGTAACCAGCTTTTTCGATTGCTTCGATAATTGTTTGAAGTGCTTCTTCGTTTGATCCTAAGTTAGGAGCGAATCCACCTTCATCACCTACAGCTGTGTTAAGACCTTTAGCAGAAAGAACTGATTTTAGGCTGTGGAAAATTTCCGCACCCATACGTAGTGCTTCACGGAAGTTTTCAGCACCTACAGGCATAACCATGAATTCTTGAATGTCAACGTTGTTATCAGCGTGCTCTCCACCGTTAACGATGTTCATCATTGGTACTGGAAGAGTTTTCGCGCTGAATCCGCCAAGGTATTGGTATAAAGGAACTTGTAGGTAATCTGCAGCAGCACGAGCAGCAGCCATAGATACACCAAGGATTGCGTTAGCACCTAATTTACCTTTGTTTTCAGAACCATCAAGCTCGATTAAAGCTTGGTCGATTGCGATTTGCTCAGTAACATCGAATCCAAGTAATTCTGGAGCGATTAATTCGTTTACGTTTTTAACAGCTTGAAGAACACCTTTTCCAAGGTAGCGTTCTTTGTCTCCGTCACGAAGTTCAACTGCTTCATATTCACCAGTTGAAGCACCACTTGGTACTAACGCGCGTCCCATAGCGCCTGATTCTGTGTGTACTTCTACTTCTACCGTTGGGTTACCACGAGAGTCTAATACTTCACGAGCATATACGTCTACAATGTATGGCATATTGTTTAATCTCCTTTTTTATAAAAAATTATTTTTAAAATTAGTTTGTCATATTTCCCTGGTTGTCCGGGAGATCCACCCTCTGCGGCCGACTTTGGGTGTTCCCTTGTCCGCAAGGTTGAATAATTACTTATTAAGTAAAGAGGTTCCAGTCATTTCAGCCGGTTTTTCAACATTTAGTAGATCTAGCATTGTTGGTGCTAGGTCACCTAAAATTCCATCTTCACGAAGCGTAACTCCCTCTTGTGTCACAATGACAGGTACTGGGTTCGTTGTATGAGCTGTCATTGGCTCACCTTCTAATGTTACGACTTCATCTGAGTTACCATGGTCTGCAGTGATGATCGCTTTACCGCCTTTTGCAACAATAGCGTCCACAATTTTCCCTAGGCACTCATCAACTGTTTCGATTGCCTTGATCGTAGGTTCAAGCATTCCAGAGTGCCCAACCATATCAGGGTTTGCGAAGTTTAAAAGGATAGCATCAAATTTGTCAGCTGCAATTTCGCCTAGTAACGCGTCCGTTACTTCGTAGGCGCTCATTTCAGGCTTGAGATCATAAGTTGCAACCTTCGGAGAATCAATTAAAATTCTTTCTTCGCCAGGAAACTTCTCTTCACGTCCGCCACTCATAAAGAATGTAACGTGAGGATATTTTTCCGTTTCAGCAATACGAAGTTGTGTTAGGTTGTTTTGAGATAATACTTCACCGAGTGTATTATCAAGGTTTGTTGGCTTGAATGCCACATATCCGTCAACCGTTTCACTAAAGTGTGTTAAGCACACAAAGTGTAGGTTTTTCGGGTGTTTTTCACCACGATCAAATGAACGGAAATCTTCATTTGTGAACGTGTTTGAAATTTGAATCGCACGGTCAGGGCGGAAATTATAGAAAATCACCGCATCATTGTCTTGAATCGTTGCAACAGGTGAACCGTCTTCTTTTGTCATAACAGAAGGAATCACGAACTCATCAAAGATTCCATTGTTATAAGAATCGGCAACAAGCTCATCTGGTGTGCTGTAAGTAGGGCCTTCACCGTATACCATAGCACGATAAGACTTTTCAACACGATCCCAACGCTTATCGCGGTCCATTGAGTAGTAACGTCCAGATAATGTCGCAATTTCCCCGACACCGTATTCTTTGATTTTTTCTTGAAGTTCATCCAAGTAAACTTTTGCCGTTTTTGGACCAACATCTCGACCATCTAAGAAGCCATGAATGTACACATTTTTTACGCCTTCATCTGCAGCTAGCTTTAAAAGGGCAAATAAATGATGAATATGGCTATGAACGCCACCGTCAGATAACAAACCGAATAAGTGAAGATTTTTACCTGTTTTCTTTACGTGATTAATAGCTTCAACAAACGTGTCGTTTTTTGCAAACTCACCTTCACGAATTGCTACGTTTACACGCGTCAAACTTTGGTACACAATACGACCTGCACCAATATTTAAGTGACCTACTTCAGAGTTCCCCATTTGACCTTCAGGAAGACCTACAGCCTCACCTGAAGCGATTAATTGAGCATGAGGATATTGATTCCAAAAGCGGTCAAAGTTAGGCTTTTTCGCTTGTGCAACAGCATTACCTTTCGTTTCTTGACGGCAAGCAAATCCGTCAAGAATAATTAGTGCAACTGGTGCTTTACTCATTTTTGCTACCCTCCAAAAGTTGAAGGAAAGATTGAGCTTCTAAGCTTGCTCCACCTACTAATGCACCATCAATATCTGATTGCGCCATATATTCTTTGATGTTAGCAGGCTTAACGCTACCGCCGTATTGAATACGAACTGCTTGTGCAACGTCAGAAGAAAATTGCTCTGCAATTACTTGACGAATGTGCGCACATACTTCATTTGCATCTTCAGCAGAAGATGATTTTCCTGTTCCAATTGCCCAGATTGGCTCATAAGCAACAACTGTTTGTTTGACTTGATCTTCTGATAAACCTTGTAAAGCTTTCTTTACTTGGTCTCCTACTAGATCATTTGTTTTTCCTGCTTCACGCTCTTCTAATGTTTCACCACAGCAAACGATTGGCGTTAAACCATGCTTAAATGCAGCTAAAGTCTTTTTGTTAACTGTTTCATCCGTTTCAGCGAACATTTCTCTTCGCTCAGAGTGTCCTAGAATGACATAGCTAACACCTAGATCTTTAAGGGCAACTGGGCTAATTTCGCCAGTGAAAGCTCCATTTTCTTCAAAGTGCATATTTTGTGCACCTACTTTTAGGTCACTGCCCTCAGTTGAAGCTACAAGGCTTTCTAAAAATAGAGCTGGAGCACAAACTACTGAGTCAACGTTTTCAGCAGAAGGCACTAGACTTTTTACTTCCTCTACGAAGCTTTTTGCTTCTGAAGAAACTTTGTTCATTTTCCAGTTACCTGCGATAATTGGTTTTCTCATTCTTTACACCGTCCTCTTTGAGTGCAATTTTTCAGCAAAATAGATGTCGCGACAAATCTACATTGCGAAGCATGCATTCGATTTTTATTTATCGTTTAATGCTACAACACCTGGAAGCTCTTTACCTTCCATGAATTCTAGAGAAGCTCCACCACCAGTAGAAATGTGGCTCATTTTATCAGCCAAATTGAACTTTTCTACAGCAGCAGCTGAATCTCCTCCTCCAATTACGGAATATGTATCATTTGCCTCAGCTAATGCTTCTGCAACTGCTTTTGTACCACCAGCAAATGCTTCTAATTCGAATACACCCATTGGTCCATTCCAGATAACAAGCTTAGAGTTTTTAATAACGTCAGCGTAGATTTCACGAGTTTTCGGACCTGCATCAAGACCTTCCCAATCACTTGGAATGCTGTCGATTGAAACGATTTGAGTATTTGCATCGTTTGAGAAATCATCTGCTACTACGACATCAACAGGCATGTAGAAGTTAACACCTTTTTCTTTCGCTTGATCAAGGTAAGACTTCGCTAAGTCAATTTTGTCTTCTTCTAGTAATGATTTACCTACATCATGGCCTAAAGCTTTAATGAATGTGTAAGCAAGTCCACCACCGATGATTAAGTTGTCAACTTTATTAAGCAAGTTATCAATTACACCAATTTTATCTTTAACCTTTGCTCCACCAATGATTGCAGTGAATGGACGCTCTGGATTTGATAAAGCTTTACCAAGAACTTCAAGCTCTTTTTCCATTAAGAAACCTGCTACTGCTGGAATGTGTTTTGCAATTCCTTCAGTTGAAGCATGTGCACGGTGTGCAGCTCCAAATGCATCATTTACATAAACATCAGCAAGTTCAGCAAAAGCTTTCGCTAATTCTGGATCGTTTTTCTCTTCACCAGGGTAGAAACGCACGTTTTCTAGTAAAAGAAGTCCGCCTTCTTCTAATTTCGCGATTTCAGCTTTTACAGACTCACCATAAGCTTCATCTGTTTTCACAACATTTTTACCAGAAAGCTCTTGTAGTTTTGCAGCTACTGCATTTAAGCGAAGCTCTTCTACTACTTCACCCTTTGGACGGCCTAAGTGACTTGCTAAAACAACTTTAGCTCCTTGCTCACTTAAATATTGAATTGTTGGTAAAGCCGCACGAATACGAGTTTCGTCTGTTACTTGTCCATCCTTCATCGGTACGTTGAAATCAACGCGACAAAAGACGACTTTTCCTTTTACATCAATGTCTTTAACTGACTTTTTGTTCATGGAAAGTCCTCCTCTAAACTTGTGTTTTGCCTCAAGCCTGTTTCAGAAGCGATTACTTTTTTAAAAATAATCACCCGAAATAACAATATCATATAAAAAGAGGAAAGGGGATACTCCCCTTTCCCCATTTGAGTATAGCTATAAAGTTTCGTCGTTAACTCTTAAGAATTAAAGACCTTTAGAAGCAAGGTAGTCAGCAAGATCAACTACGCGGTTAGAGTAACCACTTTCGTTGTCATACCAAGAGATTACTTTTACCATTTGACCTTCCATTACCATTGTTGATAATGCATCAATAGTAGAAGAGTTAGGGTTACCATTGTAGTCACCAGATACTAATGGCTCTTCGCTGTATCCAAGGATACCTTTTAAATCGCCTTCAGCAGCTTCTTTAAGAGCTGCGTTTACTTCGTCAACTGTTACTTCTTTATCTAATTCAGCAACTAAGTCAACTAAAGAAACGTTTGGAGTTGGAACACGCATAGCTCCACCGTTTAATTTACCTTTTAATTCAGGTAATACTAGAGAAACAGCTTTAGCAGCACCAGTTGAAGTTGGGATGATGTTTTCAGCTGCCGCACGAGCACGACGGTAGTCTTTGTGTGGTAAGTCTAAGATTTGTTGGTCATTTGTGTATGAGTGAACAGTTGTCATCATTCCACGTTTGATACCGAATTTATCGTTTAATACTTTAGCGAATGGCGCTAAGCAGTTAGTAGTACAAGAAGCGTTAGAGATTACATCGTGGCTAGCTGCATCGTATTTGTCTTCGTTAACACCCATAACGATTGTGATATCTTCATCGCTAGCTGGAGCAGAGATGATTACTTTTTTAGCTCCTGCTTCTAAGTGTTTCGCAGCGTCAGCACGTTTTGTGAAGAAACCAGTAGATTCAACAACGATTTCAACACCTTGAGTTCCCCAAGATAGTTTTGCTGGGTCACGCTCAGCAGTTACTTGGATTGTTTTACCGTCAACAACTAGGTTGTTACCGTCAACTGATACTTCAGCGTCTAATTTTCCGTGTACAGAATCATATTTTAAAAGATGAGCTAACATGTTAGCATCTGTTAAGTCGTTAACTGCTACAACGTCAACGTTAGGATTTTTTAAAGCTGCACGGAATACATTACGACCAATACGACCAAAACCATTAATACCGATTTTTACTGCCATGATAAATTTCCTCCTTTAATTTTGTTCAGGTTATGTACCTTGAACACTTACATTAAGTTTGTTTCACCTTAATTAACACTTAAAGAGTACCTAGTGTAGTTGTCTAGCTCCAGCGCCTAGCCCTGATGCACAGGACGTGCAAGGGCAGTCATGGCGATTAACGTCGCGTTTTTGACTGCCTCGAGGTCATAAGCCGCAAGTGAATAAAAGACAGAGAACGTCTTCCATTCACTTGCGTCTTATTTGCCCGAGGCTGAGCAAGGCGCTTGCGCTTTTCTTAAGAGAAACATATATAATCAGGGATATTTAGTCCCTTATTAACTCATTTGCTGCCCCTTCATCTGTGATAAGGACAGAGTCTAATCCTTGTTTCATATAGGCTTTTATTGCCTTTGCTTTTGATGCACCACCTGCTACCGCGATAACATTAGGTACTTCATCAATATCATCAAGCTGAATTCCCACGGTTTGAACTTTATGGACAATTTCTCCCTCTTGATCGAAATAGTAGCCGAATGCCTCTGCAACAGCATTTCCTTGCTCAATTTTAAGGAAATCTTTCTCCGGAGTTTTCCGGCGCTCCGCCATTGTTTTAGCGTCTCCTATTCCATGGATGACCATACTTGAGGATTTCAAAATCGCTAAAAGCTCTTTTATAGAGGGCTCCTCAATGATTGATTGATATGCTTCTTTACTTAGTTGATCTGGTACATGTAACAGACGGTAATTGCCGCTTGCACGCTCTGCCATTTTTGCACAGATTGTGTTTGCTTGATTTTCCACTGTTTCACCAAGCCCTCCACGTGCTGGGACGAATAACATTTCACGGTTTTTACTATCAGGTGTCATCATTTCTGCTACTGATGCGAGCGTTGTCCCACCAGTAACGGCGACGATATTTTTACCATTTAACCGTTCTTTTATACATGTAACACATGCTCTTCCCATTTCTTTTTTTACCCATGGAGATTGATCACTATCACCCGAAACAACGATGACCCTGTTTAATTGGAACTTCTCCTTTAATGTATTTTCCAAAGAAGATAATCCTAAAACATCTTTCATCATTTCTTCGAGATTAATAAGTAAAGAGGTGCCATCATTTGTTAACGTCATACCTGATGTATGAATCTCAATCAAATTCTGATCTTTTAAGAATTGAACTTCATTCCTAAGAATTCGTTCACTCAGGCCAAGACTAGTAGAGAGACTTCTGCGTCCAATCGGCTGCATTAATCGTATGTATTGAAGAATTTGATAGCGTTTTTGCATAACCGTTAACAGGTCAGGCAATAATTTTCTTTGTACTTCTATAAGTGAATTCATTTGCTATCCCTTTCTGAGTCGATATGGACCTTTTTCGTCCCGCTATGACTTATTATGTCCCACCCACTCAAAAAAAAATCTCCCTGCTACAATTTTTATTTTAACAGGGTAAATTTGCATATTCAAGAAATGTTTATCGACTTTTTAAAGTAAGCGGTTTCTTATGGAATTCTTATCCAAAATGCCATAAGATACAACCTCATTGTCTATTTCTACCACTGGAATCATGATTTGGAACTTTTCCAGCAGCACATCATCTTTGTAAATATCCACCACTTCATAGTGAAAATTAAATTCATTTTTTAATTCATGAATGAGTGTTAAGCCTTTTTCACATAATGAACAGTTCTCTTTTGAATAAAACGTGATTTTCTTCATCTATTGCTGCTCCAATTCGATATTGTTATTAATACTGTTTTCTTATAGCTGATGTAGGAATATTTAGTTGCTCTCTATATTTTGTTACGGTTCTTCTGGAAATACCAATATCATACAAGGTTTTTAACTCATTAGCTATTTTTTGATCTGAAAGAGGCTTATTCTTATTCTCTGAATCTATTAATTTTTTCAGCTTCATTTTAACTGATGCTGAGGAGATCTCGCCATTATCTTCTGCTAACTTATTCGTAAAAAAGGTTTTCATCATCACTAAGCCATGTGGTGTTTGAATGAACTTATCCTTCACGGTTCGACTAACTGTTGATTCATGAATATTTAAAAGATCAGCAACTTCCTTTAATGTTAAAGGTCTTAAATGACTTTTCCCATGAATAAAAAACTCTTGCTGCTTTTGAATAATTACTTTCATTACATTAATCATCGTTTCTTTTCGCTGCTCGATCGCTCTTTGCAACCATTTTCCTTGTGTTAGTTTTTTAGAATAATAGCTTTGTGCTTCTTCATCCAATGAAAAAGGGCCACTACATTCAATCGGCTTGCTTATGAGCAACTGTGGAATTAATTCATCATTATAAAGAATCCGCCAATCTCCATTTATCAGCTTAATTGTCATATCGGGCTTAACATATGTGCAGTCATCTGACTCATACTTTAAGCCTGGACGCGGTTCTAACTGCCTAACAAGATCATGTATCTCTTGTATTTCACTAATCTTCACATCCAATTTTTTCGATAATTCCTTCCATGACTTTTCAGCAAATGAACGAAAGTGCTCAGAGATGATGGTTTCAGCTAGTTCATTACGAGCAGGAAGACGTCTTAACTGCAGTAAAATACATTCTTGTAGTGAACGGGCACCAATACCTGCAGGCTCAAGGCTTTGTAAGAAATATAGTTTACTTTCTAGTAGTTCCTCACTAACACCCAAAATACTAGCCAAATCTGTAAGGGAGTCCTTTACATATCCATTTGAGTCAATTGCCTGTATTAACAGTTCAAGACAAGCCCGGTCATTTTTATTCAAAGAAAAATCAATTAGCTGTTGACGTAGATGCTCACGTAAACTTGTTTTCTCTCTTAAAGTATTCTCTATAAAGGATTGTTTTGTAGAAGATGATGGTTTCTGACGAAATGGAGAATGATCATTTTCTCTTACTTCAATAAGTGGATTTTCCATTGTAAGTTCTTGCACATATGAAAGAAGATCATCTGAGGAATATTGCAATAACGAAATGGCTTGCTGCAATTCTTGCGTCATATTCAGTTTTAATGTTTGTTGTTGCACTAACTCTATTCTCATTAAAAATCCCCCTAACACATTCTACACTATGCCTTCTTGAGTAAGCGCTTACAGTTTATTTTACTAATATTCTAGTCTCTATGACAAGTACTTTTATGAAACTGGATAGAAAAACGATTCCTCAAAGCATATTGTTGGTCTTTACATAGTATGTCGGGATCATAAAAACATACGTTATTTTGTCAGGTTTGGCGCTTCAGATAAAAACTCCAAACCTGACAACTTCTAGCGATCTATAATTGGAAAAGCGATTATTCTAACGAACTCTTGATGATATTCTCATAGTAGTGAATACCTTTATTGGATACCTCAGCATTTACCACGTGCCCAAGGTTTGTACGCTGTATTAAACCTTCATCATACATCTCTTCACATATTTGCTCAAAGTCTTCTGAAGATAAGCTACACTCTTCGGCAGTAGGAATATTACCGTTTAATAGAGAAGATAAAATGGCTGCTTTTCCGTTAATTACATATAGGTCATCGTACATACTCACACCTCCTCGACTACATTATCAGTCAGTGGTGGAAACGATATACATGCTTGTAAAAATTTAAAGTGTATAGTTGGCATACAGTAAGAAGCCTCCTGAAATATCATATTCAGGAGGCTTCTTTCATGTGACGCGCTCGAAGGGATTCGAACCCCCGACAGACGTGGTACCGGAAACCACCGCTCTATCCAACTGAGCTACGAGCGCACATTATTATATCAGTATGGAAAATTATACGGGAACTTCAAAACAATTTCAACTGCCTTTTTCTGTGATTGTTTCCAACTGAATGAAGAAAAATCAATTTTCAAAATACTGTTCTAATTTTATACAATTTAGGTATAATTTAGGATGTAGTAAAAAAGGAGGAGAAAATTCATGACTTTTTACACAATTTTATTACTTATCCATCTTGTTGCGGCTGTTGTTGGGCTTGGGGCTACATTTGGAATGCCAGTATTAATGAGTAATGTAAAAACTGTATCACAAGCTCAGTTTGCTCATAAGGTTTCTAAAGGCATTGAAAAGTTCGCAAAAGTGGGAAGCATCACATTATTACTTACAGGTATTATTATGGCTATTATCAATCCTTACCTTTTTAAAGAAGTTTGGTACATTGCTTCCCTTGTTATTTACGTAGCTGTTCAACCAATCACAGCAGGAATTCTCCCCAAAAAAGAAAAACTGCAATTAAAATCACTTGAAAGCCACGAAGGTGAAGAGTTACCAGAAGAGTATAAAAAGCTGGCAAAACAGGTGATCCCGTTTAATAATGTTTTACATGCATCTGCGGTTATTCTAATTGTTTTAATGACTGTAAAACCATTTTAATGTGATTTCTATGATCGGGCAGGCTTTTTGGTCTGCCTTTTTCATGTTCTCTGTTCATTTTCTCTTTTAGGAGATATTTTAAGTAGTTAAAAAAGTATTCTCACAGTTTGAAAATAAGCAAATGTGGGAAACATGATTACATGTTATGGTTATCGCATACATAGTATAGTATAGACACCACTGATGGCACTTTAAAAATTCATCGTAAAGCATCGGTCTTTTCGTTTGACCTTTATTGACCATAGTTGTATGATGGAGATACATAAGATTTACCTTTGAAACATGTTTATGTTTACTGTTCTAAAAGATTACATATTAAACTTTTACCTTTTAGAACAACGAATCTTTCTTAAAATAAAGGAGGAATATGAAATGAATTTAATCCCTACAGTTATTGAACAAACAAACCGTGGTGAGCGTGCTTATGACATTTACTCCCGTCTTTTAAAGGACCGTATCATTATGCTTGGAAGCGGCATCGACGATAATGTTGCAAACTCAATTGTATCACAGCTACTGTTTTTAGAAGCTGAAGATCCAGAGAAAGATATCTCAATTTACATCAACAGCCCTGGTGGATCCATCACAGCAGGTATGGCAATCTACGATACAATGCAATTCATTAAACCACAAGTATCAACGATTTGTATTGGTATGGCTGCTTCAATGGGTGCATTCTTACTTGCAGCTGGTGAAAAAGGTAAACGTTATGCTCTTCCAAACAGTGAAGTGATGATTCACCAACCACTTGGTGGCGCACAAGGTCAAGCAACGGAAATCGAAATTGCTGCAAAACGTATCTTATTCTTACGGGACAAATTAAACAGAATTCTTTCTGATCGTACAGGTCAAGATCTAGAAGTTATCGAACGCGATACAGAGCGTGACAACTTCATGACTGCTGATCGTGCGTTAGAATATGGTTTAATTGACAAGGTGTTAGATCGTAATACGTTAAGTAAATAAGATTAGATGAAGTAGGTCCCAATCCGATTTGATAGTGATTGGGGCTTTTTTGTTTTAGATTGAGGGCTTTAGATTGAGGGCATATAAGCACTGAGTCACGGAGGTAGGAGATGGAGCTTATGTCTTATGTGATCAGTCGCTCTTTTTTGTAATTGAGTCACATCTTCTCTATCCTGGTTTAGTCTTGTCCTGATTCTCGTACTATCGAGACATAAGTGCTCTTTCCTACCCTTGGTTTGTCCCGATTGTCACACTATTGAGACACAAGTGCTCTTTCCTCACCTTTGTTTGTCCCGATTCTCGCACTATCGAGACACATCTTTTCTTCCCTGTCCGATTTGTGTCCCGATTCTCGCACTATCGAGACACATCTTCTCTTCCCTTTCCTATTTGTGTCCCGATTCTCGCACTATCGAGACACATCTTCTCTTCCCTGCCCGATTTGTGTCCCGATTCCCGCACTATCGAGACATATCTTCTCTTCCCTTTCCTATTTGTGTCCCGATTCCTGCACTATCGAGACACATCTTCTTTTCCCTGCCCGATTTGTGTCCCGATTCCCTCACTATCGAGACACATCTTCTTTTCCCTGCCCGATTTGTGTCCCGATTCTCGCACTATCGAGACATATCTTCTCTTCCCTTTCCTATTTGTGTCCCGATTCCCGCACTATCGAGACACATCTTCTCTTCCCTATCCTATTTGTGTCCCGATTTCTCGCACTATCAGACACAAGTACTCTTTCCTCACCTACTTGTGTCCCAATTCCCGCACTATCGAGACACATCTTCTCTTCCCTATCCTATGTTTGTCCCGATTCCCGCACTATCCAGACACATCTTCTCTTCCCTATCCTATTTGTGTCCCGATTCTCGCACTATCGAGATACAAGTGGCTCTTTCCTCACCTTTGTTTGTCCAGATTCCCGCACTATCGAGACACAATTCCTATTTCCTCCCCTATTTGTGTCCCGATTCCCGCACTATCAAGACACATCCTCTCTTCCCTCTCCCATGTGTGTCCCGATTCCCTCACTATCGAGACACATCCTCCCTTTCCTCCCCTATGGTTGTCCCAATTCTCACACTATCGGACAGAACTCCCACCATTTCCCCCAAAAACATAAAAAAAGCAGACATTATAATCAATGCCTGCTTCTTCTTATGAATTATCCTTCTTGCTGCACAAACTTCGCTAAAGCTTCAACAGCCTCTTGCTCGTCGTTCCCCTCTGCAATTAAATTAATAACTGCTCCAGTGCTAACTGCTAAGCTCATGAGTCCCATAATACTTTTTGCGTTTACTTTTTTGCCGTCTTTTTCTAAAAACACATCAGATGCAAAACGATTTGCTTCTTGAACAAATAATGCAGCTGGACGTGCTTGTAAACCTGTTTTAAGATTTACTTCTACTTGCTTTTCAACCATAGTAATCTCCTCTTCTCTTCTTTAGTTTTTTTATATTTATTTTAATGATAACGGTTGACCAGTTCTTAATTGCTCAGCTATTTGATCTAGCTTACGTAGTCGATGATTGATACCCGATTTGCTGATGGTACCACTTGATACCATTTCACCTAGCTCTTTTAACGTGACATCTTGATATTCGACTCTTAGCTTGGCGATTTCTCTTAGTTTATCCGGTAAAGCATCTAAGCCTATTTTATCATCAATAAAGCGAATATTCTCTACCTGTCTTAGTGCGGCACCAATTGTTTTGTTAAGATTGGCTGTTTCACAGTTCACCAAACGATTCACTGAATTTCTCATGTCACGAACAATGCGAACATCCTCAAATCGAAGTAGCGCTTGATGGGCACCAATGACATTTAAAAACTCTGTGATTTTTTCTGCTTCTTTTAAATACGTGATAAAGCCTTTTTTACGCTCTAACGTTTTGCTATTCAAATCAAATGTATTCATTAACTCACAAAGAGAATCGTTATGCTCTTTATATAGTGAGAAAATTTCAAGGTGATAGGATGAGGTTTCCGGGTTATTAACGGAGCCTCCAGCAAGAAATGCGCCTCTTATATAAGAGCGTTTGCAACATTTCTTTTTCACAAGATTTTCAGAAATACTATGATAGAAGGTAAACCCTTCATCTAAAATATTCAGATCCTCTAGTATCGACTTGGCTTCATCAACAAGTCTTACGATATAAACATTGTTTTTTTTCAAACGCATTTTCTTTCGAACAAGCAGCTCTACTGATACTTGATATTGCTTTTTTAACAAAGTATAAATTCTTCTGGCAATCGCTGCATTCTCTGTTTGAATATCTAAAACCAGCATTTTGTTTGAAAATGACAGTGATCCATTCATACGAATTAAAGCTGATAACTCAGCTCGTAAGCAGCACGGTTTTAGTTCTAAATTCGTTAATTCTTTTTTCGTTTCAGATGCAAATGACAACTCTGCACCCCCATTCTTTACCTGGAACCCGTGTTAGTCTTCTTGAAGAATTCCATATAATAGCTTTGCAACTTTATTTGTGTCATGTCGAATGACACTATTCTCATAACAAACAATATTGTCTGTTATCACTTCAAGACCTAGTAATTTTAACCTTTCAATATCATAATGAACAGGCTTCGCAAGCTCCTCCTCATATAATGACTTTATGTTCTCAGGTATTTCTTCTTCATTTACGAGAATGGTATCAATAAATGATTCATTCATATGCTCATACAATGCTTTCACATGGTCACTTGCAGAGTAATTTAATGTTTCCCCCGCCTGTGTCATCACATTGCAGATATATACCTTTTTCGCTTTTGCTTTGCAAACTTCTTCTCCTATTTTCGGTACAAGAAGATTCGGTAGGATACTTGTGTACAAGCTGCCTGGACCAATGACAATTAAATCAGCTTCTCTGATCACATCAATTGTTTCAGGAAGAGGCTCAATTTCGGTAGGACTCAAAAACACCTTTTTAATTCTTTTACCTGAGAAAGGAATTTTTGATTCTCCTGATACAATTGTGCCATCCTCCATTTCTGCGTTTAACACAACACTAGAATTAGCAGCTGGTAAAACTTTTCCACGTACATTTAAGACAGTACTCATTTCTTTGATTGCATGAACAAAATCACCAGTAATATTCGTCATAGCAGCTAAAATGAGATTCCCTAAGGAATGGCCAATGAGATTATTCCCTTTATTGAAGCGATGTTGAAATAGTTCTTCAACAAGTGGTTCAACATCAGATAAAGCAGCTAATACATTTCGTATATCTCCAGGAGGTGGAATGTTCAACTCATTTCGGAGCCTGCCCGAGCTCCCGCCATCATCAGCAACAGTCACAATGGCCGTAATATCAACAGGAAAGTGCTTTAACCCTCTTAATAAAACGGATAACCCTGTACCGCCCCCGATAATCACAACTTTAGGCAAATGTTCTGTCATGCTTAGTGATTCTTTCTCTTCTCAATATCTCGGTGTGAGACTTGAGTATGATAGTCTTGGTGAAAATGTTTTGCAAGATATTCAGCGAGTGTTACTGAGCGATGTTGACCTCCTGTGCAACCAATCGCAATAACAATTTGACTTTTTCCTTCACGTTTATAATAAGGCAGCATGAACGTGAGCAAATCTATAAGCTTTTCAAGAAACTTTTGTGTTTCATTCCACTTTAACACGTATGAAGAAACCTCTTCCTGCAAGCCTGTTTTTGGCCTCATATGTTCTATATAATGAGGATTTGGTAGGAAACGAACGTCAAAGACAAGATCAGCATCGATTGGGATTCCATATTTAAATCCAAATGATGTTACATTCACGGTAAACGTGTGCTGAACACTTGATGAAAATTGTTTAAGGATCTTTTCACGTAGCTCTCTTGGCTTTAAATCTGATGTATCATAAATTAATTGAGCTCTACCCTTCATTTCTTCTAACAAATCTCGTTCTAAGCCAATCCCTTCTAATGGAAGACCTTTAGAAGCTAAAGGATGGGAGCGTCTTGTTTCCTTATATCTTGTGACAAGAGTAGAATCTTTTGCATCAAGGAATAAAATATGGGGAGTTACCCATGAGTTTTCCGGTAGATCATCAAGTGCTTTAAACAAACTATCGAAAAACTCTCTTCCACGAAGATCCATAACTAATGCAACTTTATTCATTTTAGAGCCAGATTCTTTCATTAACTCCAAAAACTTCGGTAAAAGGGTTGGCGGCAAGTTGTCCACACAGAAGTAACCTAGGTCTTCAAAACTTTGAATGGCTACTGTTTTTCCTGCGCCAGACATACCAGTAATAATAACCATCTGTACATCTTGCTGTGAAAATTGCTGCTCATTCTGCTCGACACTCATTAATCTCTCCTCCTCTCGTTTTCCTGCTACATGTAACGTATCATAAATGTATTCATTTCTTATAAAAGCTTGTAAGTAAATATGACGGTTTATTGTGGATCCAAGCGATAAGATAATAGTTCAAAATCTGGAGTATATGTAAAGGTCCCGTAAAGCATTCCAGTACCTTTCATCACATAATCCAGGATGTGGTGGTCTCCTGGTGCCATCGGTAACTCCTGAACCGCTTCTTTATCATGCCATTTAATTGTTCCTTCTTCTGATTCTCCTACATTCGTTCCTTGATAATCAGTTGCTAAGAAGGTAAACATCATCCATTCTGAAACAATATCTTTTCCATCTTGTATGATGAACGTAAAAATACCTTTTAATTGAGGGTTTTTTATATAGATTCCTGTTTCTTCCCTGTATTCACGTGTGACAGTATCCTTCACAGATTCCCCCAGTTCCATTTTCCCACCGGGAGCTACCCACCAACCTCTTCTAGGCTTTTGCAGGAGAAGAACCTTGTTTCCTTCCATTAAGACGCAGTTGGTTACTCTTTGCAAATTCTTCACCTCTATTATTCACATGACATTGGAATTTTCCTCATTTTATCTCGATCTTTACTTTTGTTTATTATACTATGTTCAAATTATGTATACAACGAACACGATTAGCTTTTCATTTGGTAAAAAAAGAGGAATTTACTATATGTATATACGGATAAGATGGAAATCTGTTTCATTTTTTTTAAAAAGAAATAAAAACAGGTTGAAGAACAAAAAAAGGGAGCACGGGAAAGGGCGCCCATGCTCGAAATTAAGTCTATTTATAAAAGGGGGTCAATTACTATTTATATAGTACCTCATAATTGTTTCACTCATGTTACAGGAGAGTTAAAACACAATTACGAAATTGTTAACCGCCATTCGACATTCTTTTACGTTTGAAATAATTATTTACTTACTTTAAGCTTTTCAACAAGCTCTTCTACATAGTGTTGAGCACTTTGTGCCGCAATACTACCGTCACCTGTAGCTGTCACAATTTGACGGAGCATTTTTTCACGGATATCTCCAGCTGCAAAAATCCCCTCAACTCTTGTTTCCATACGGTCATTTGTTTCAATATAGCCCATTTCGTTCGTAATCCCAAGGCTTTCAAACGGCTTTGATAGTGGAACCATTCCGATATAAATGAACACACCATCTGTTTTGAATTCTTGTTCTTCTCCATTTTGCGTGTTCACTAAGGTCACTTTGCCAACCTTGCCGTCTACATCATGAATTTCTTTTACTGTATGATTCCAGATAAAGTCGATCTTTTCATTATCAAATGCACGCTGCTGAAGAATTTTTTGCGCTCTTAATTCATCACGACGGTGAACAATTGTAACCTTTGAAGCGAATCGAGTTAAATAAACACCCTCTTCAACTGCTGAATCCCCTCCGCCAACAACGACTAATTCTTTTCCTTTAAAGAAAGCACCATCACAAACTGCGCAATAAGATACGCCACGTCCACCTAGTTCTTTCTCTCCAGGAACACCGATTTTTTTGTATTCTGCACCTGTTGCAATAATGATTGCTCTTGTTTTATATTCTTTTTTCCCAGCTTTTACTGTTTTGTATTCTTCACCATCAATAATTTCCTGAATATCTCCGTACGCATATTCTGCACCGAATTTCTTCGCATGATCAAACATTTTCGTTGATAATTCTGGTCCTAATATATGATCAAAGCCCGGATAGTTTTCAACTTCCTCTGTGTTTGCCATTTGGCCGCCCGGTACTCCACGCTCAATCATTAACGTTGATAAATTTGCACGAGACGTATAAACAGCAGCTGTCATTCCAGCGGGACCTGCTCCTGCAATAATGACGTCATAAATTTTTTCTTCTGACACGTTGTTCACTCCTTAAAATGACCTTTACTTTGATTATCTGCCAATACGAGAAGACACATACACCCTTTTCCTACCGTCTTCATCATTTTGCCTTATAGACATCGTATAAAATATAGTGAAATCATGCCATATTTTTGCTCATTTGTGGAGCACCAAGATGAATGTATTGATTTTCATGAACATGATTCCTTACATCTCCAACAAAAAACCCGCCTTCTCTCAGGCAGGTTTTATCATTAAGCTAAAATACTCTTCACAAGCTTTACATACTTCCCTACAGACGATACCGATGTGCCGTACTCAGAAGCAATAACAGTTTGTGTAATTGACTGGTTTGCTTGGCTTCTCCATACATAGTCCAGAGCAGCAGCCCAGCCTTGGTAGTTTTTTAGCGAGTAATTTTGTTTATAAGCTTTCATTAAAATACGGAATGAGAACAAAAATAATTCATCATGCTCGGAATGCACGAATAAAGACTCTGCTATTTGATAGAGAGACGAGACCTGATCATATGAATCAAAGTGTTTAGATAAGGCTAGTTTGATAAACTCTTTTTCTAGCTGTGATTGTGGGACAGCTGATGATTGATATTCATATAGTTGATCGAGATTTTTTGTTTGTATGGCCAAGAAAATCGCGTATAGGCGCTCTTCTAGTGTCATATTGCTCACTCGCTGATTTGAATCTGCGTTCAAATTCCACGGCTCAGAGCCTGCTTTATCTTTATTTTCCTTTAATACTCGCTCCCACATTTGCTCAGAGAATGATACATTTCCTGTAAAATAAGCTGCATATGACAGCCAATAGTAGAATACCTCATCACCTTCGTAGCCTTGTTTGTGTAATGAACGAAGCCATTTGTATGCTAAAGGATAATAACCAACTAAAGCGAATGTTGCCCCTAATTTATAGCGATGTTCGAATAAAAGCGGGTGTACAGTCGATAAAGTATTTGCAAGCTCCTCAACCTTGTCATCCTGGCGTTCATAATAATAGAATACTAAAAGATTACAATAAGCATGTAAATTGCCCGGATTCCGTTCAAGGACAGTTTGCAGGTACTCTTTAGCTTTTTCCACTTCCCCTACATAAAAATAGGCTAAAGATAAGTTGTTGTGTGCTGACCAAAATTCAGGGTATTCAGCAACAATTTCTTCTAGAAGTAAAATCGCTTCTTCAAACTGACTTGTTTCAAGTAGTGATTTTGCCGCATCCTGTTTTAAAATTAAATCATCAGGATCTTTTAAAAATGGCTCTTCATCATCATCTTCCATCGTTAAAAGATCAATCAGATCTTCATTTTCTTCAGTAAACTCACCATATGGCTCTTTATTTGCATATTCAGTCGCACACTTGTAGGCTTCCTGAAACAATCCAAGATGTGCGTAATTATTTGCCATTAAATAATGACATTCCGTCATATCCTGATCAAGCTCTTCAAGTATGTGTGAAAGCAATTCATTTGATTGGCTGTATTTTCCCATATCTGTATAGATGGCCGCTAGCTGAGACAGCTTCATTGAGTCATTCGGATCTAACTCAATGCTCTTCTGTAAATATTTACTTGCCTTTTGATAGTTATATTCACGGTAAGCCTTGAGGCCCTTATTATAGTAATATTGTCCATCTTGGAGAAACGGGACAACCTGTGCTCTTTTTTGTTGTTTGCTCAATTGTCTTCCCACTGAGATCCTCCATTTCATTAAATTCCCGTACGTAAGTATACCATAAGTTTATAGTTCTAAATAGATATTTATTAAGCCCTTTCTCACATTTAATGAATTACAAATATTTACACTTCAATTGTTTATACTAGTACTAACAAACAAGGAGGATCGGGACTATGGATAAAATGGAACATCATATCGACTTAACATCAGCAGAGCTTGCTGCGCTGTGGACATCCTATATGACCGAGAGTGCATCGAATCCAGTATTGAAGTATTTTAGCAAAATTGTAGTAGATGAAGAAATAAAACAAGTAATTAACTTTAGTTTACAAAAGTCTACTGAACATCTTTTAACATTAAAAGAGATTTTTAATAAAGAGAACTACCCAATTCCCATTGGCTTTTCTGATGAAGATATTAACTTTGATGCGCCGAGATTATATTCTGATACGTACATGCTTTACTTTATTCGCAACTTGGGTAAAGCTGGAATTGCTGCAGATGGAATGGCATTTTCTATGAGTGCTAGAAAAGATATTAGGAACTTATATTTTCATTATTTGGTTGAAGCAGCACAGGTAGAAGATGTTGCAAAAGAAGTTATGCTCTCAAAAGGACTTTATATTCGCCCGCCGTACATCGCAGTTCCAGATCATCCTGATATGGTTAAAAAGCAAAGTTTCCTACGAGGTTGGTTTGGTGAACGAAGAACATTAACAGCAGATGAAATTGCCCACATCTACATGAATCACACAAACAACGCAAACGGAAAAGCCTTGTTAATTGGGTTTGCCCAGACAGCTGGTTCTGAAGAGCTTAGAAACCACTTTGTAAGAGGAATTGATTTAGCAAAGTCCATTATGGAATCTTTACGGCAAATTTTAGAAGAAAGCACACTTCCTTCCCCAATGACATGGGATACAGAAGTAACAGATTCAACGGTTGCCCCTTTTTCAGATAAACTAATGTTATTTCACGTTATGTCATTAAACGGGATAGGTTTGGGGAATATTGGGGGCTCGCTAGCTTTATCGTTTAGACGTGATGTAGCTGCAAAATACTTAAAAATGATGAAAGACATAGGATTATATGCAGAAGACGGTGTAAATATCATGATTAAAAATGAATGGTTTGAGAGGCCACCCCAGGCTATTGATCGAGAAAACTTATCTAAAAAAGACTAACCAATAAGCAGGAAAAAGCAGGGCACACAGCACATCCCCATATATAAAGGCAATCGATGTTAAACCGATTGCCTCACTGACTTTATTTTGACGCATGTCTCTCCTCTAATACCTTTAACACGTCATCTAAAGGTAGCTTCTGCTCTCGTAATAAAACCATTAAGTGAAATAGCAAATCAGCCACTTCCCATTTCAACTCATCATGGTCACGGTTTTTAGAAGCAATAATTACTTCCCCTGCTTCTTCTCCGACCTTCTTCAAAATTTTATCTACACCTTCAGTGAATAAGTATGTTGTATAAGATCCTTCCGGCAGCTCACTTTCACGTTCAGCAATTAATTTCTCTAATGTATTTAAAATCTGGAAACGGTCTTGAGCAGGAGAAACTTCTTGTTTCTCAATTGTTTCACTAAAGCATGTATATGCACCTGTATGACATGCTGGACCTTGAGGCTGAACAAGGACAAGAATGGCATCTTGATCACAATCATATCTCATTTCAACCACTTTTTGCGTATTCCCAGACGTTGCACCTTTATGCCAAAGCTCTTGTCTAGAACGGCTGTAAAACCAAGTTTCCTTCGTATCCAACGTTTTTTGTAAGGATTCTTCGTTCATATAAGCTAGTGTTAACACTTCTTTACTTGCCGCATCTTGTACGATTGCCGGAACCAAGCCATTTTGGTCAAATTTAACGTTCATCGTACATTCACCCCCTGTTGATCTAAGTATGCTTTTACTTCTTTAACCGACGTTTCTTTGTAATGAAAAATCGAAGCAGCTAGAGCAGCATCTGCTTTTCCTTCTTGAAAAGCATGTAAAAAGTGCTCGGCATTTCCAGCTCCACCTGATGCAATAACTGGAACAGTGACCGCTTCACTAACCGCTTTATTTAAGGCGATATTAAAGCCGCTTTTTTCTCCATCACTATCCATGCTTGTGAGAAGAATTTCCCCAGCACCACGTTTCACAGCTTCTTTTGCCCATTCTACCACTTCCCAATGTGTCGCATTACGACCACCATGAGTAAACACTCTCCAGCTGCCTAATTCTTCATCAAATTTCGCATCAATTGCGACAACGATACACTGAGAACCAAAGAAACCTGCTCCCTCTGTAATAAGCTCAGGATTTACTAAAGCTGCTGTGTTTAAAGAAACCTTATCTGCACCTGCACGTAGAATTCGCTTCATATCTTCTAGTGAGTTAATTCCTCCACCAACTGTAAAAGGAATTGCTAGCTGAGCGGCAACCTGTTCAACAACATCGACCATTGTTTTTCGACCTTCATGTGAAGCAGAAATGTCTAAGAAGACTAATTCATCTGCCCCTTCTTGATCGTAAAACTTCGCAAGCTCAACCGGATCTCCTGCGTCTCTTAATCCTAAAAACTGAATTCCTTTTACAACTCGTCCTTCTTTTACATCTAAGCATGGTATGATCCGTTTAGTAATCATGATTGTGTTCCTACCTTTAAAGCATCAGTAAGAGAAAACTGATTTGTGTATAGCGCCTTTCCTACAATCGCACCCGCAACACCTTCTTGCTGATATTCAGCGAGAGTCTCTAAATCTTTTAATGAGCTTACCCCACCAGAAGCAATCACTTCTTTTCCAGTTGCTTTCGCCATCTCAACGACCGCTTCCACATTAGGTCCAGAAAGCATTCCGTCTGTTGCGATATCCGTAAAAATAAATATTTCAGCACCTGCAGCAGCAAGCTCTTTTCCAAGATCTGTTGCTTTTACAGTTGATGTATTCAACCAGCCCTCTGTTGACACATAACCATCTTTCGCATCAATACCAATTGCAATTTTTTCTCCATATGCAGCGAGCATTTTTTTCACAAAATCAGGATTAGAAATGGCCGCACTACCTAAAATCACTCGGTCAACTCCGTTTGAAAGGTAGAACTCTACATCTTCCTCCGTACGAATGCCCCCGCCAATTTGAATTTTAGCTGATAGTTTCGTAGCTGCATCAATGACATGCTGATGATTAACAAGCTTACCTGCTTTCGCTCCATCTAAATCTACCATATGAATCCAGCTTGCTCCTTGGTCATCAAACGTCTTCGCCATATCAAAAGGAGAATCACCATAGACCGTTTCCTTGTTATAATCGCCTTGAAGCAATCGCACGCATTTGCCACCGCGCATATCAATTGCCGGATAAATAATAAATTGGCTCATCGTTTTTCTCCCTCCACAATGTTGATATAATTTTCTAGTATGCCCAAGCCAAGCTCACTGCTTTTTTCCGGATGGAATTGCGTTCCATACACATTACCACGTCCAACTACGGCCGGTACTTCCACACCATAGCTTGCTGTTGCTAACAATGTGTCTTCTTCAGCTGAATCAACATAATAAGAATGAACAAAATAAGCATAACCACTAGAAAGACCTGCAAGTAACGGACTTTCATTTTTCATATTTAAGTTGTTCCAGCCCATATGTGGCACTTTAAGCTGTTCACTTCCTGCTGCCTCAGGAATTCTAATTACTTTACCAGGTAGGAAAGCAAGTCCCTTCGCCTCCCCATTCTCAATACTTTCCTCAAAAAGCAACTGCATCCCTAAGCAAATACCTAACAAAGGTTTACCTTCTTCTACAACTTTTTGAATAAAGCTTGTTAAGCCTGTTTCATTTAAAATGGACATTGCATCCTTAAAAGAACCTACTCCAGGTAAAATGTAGCCGTCAGCTTTAGCTAGTTCCTTTTCATCACTTGAAAGAATATAGTCAGCATTCATACGCTCCAACGCTTTACTTACGCTGTATAAATTACCCATTCCATAATCAATAATCGCGATCATGCCTATAACATCCCTTTCGTTGAAGGAAGTACCCCTTCCATACGCGGGTCAATACTAGTTGCCTCATCTAATGCTCTCGCTAATGCTTTAAAAATCGCTTCAATAATATGGTGTGTGTTATGACCGTAGTGAACAATCACATGAAGATTCATACGTGCTTCAAGAGCCAGCTTCCATAAAAATTCATGAACATTCTCGGTATCGAATGTACCGACTTTAGTGCTTGGCAGCTCAGCGCGAAACTCAAGATGCGGACGGTTACTCAAGTCAACTACAACCTGTGCTAACGCCTCATCCATTGGAACAAATGCATTTCCGTAACGTTTAATTCCACGTTTATCGCCTAACGCCTCGCGCAATGCGTTACCAAGGCAAATGCCAATATCTTCTGTCGTGTGGTGATCGTCAATTTCAACGTCTCCATTTGCATTTACTGTTAAATCAAATTGCCCGTGCTTTGTAAAAAGGTCAAGCATATGATCCATGAATGGCACATCTGTTTTAAGAGATGATTGACCCGTTCCATCTATATTAAAAGACAGTGAAATTTGCGTTTCTTTTGTTTGACGTTCAATCGAAGCTGTTCTTGACATATTCATTTTTCCTCCTTATTTAAGTCGTTCTTCCATTGCCCGGGCATGTGCTTCTAAGCCCTCTAAGCGTGCCAGCTTTGCAACTTTTGAATAGTTCGTTAAAAATGCTTTTTCACTATAAGAAATGATGCTTGATTTTTTCACAAAATCATCAACATTTAATGGACTTGAAAAACGTGCTGTTCCATTCGTTGGCAACACATGGTTAGGACCTGCGAAATAATCACCAACTGGCTCAGAGCTATAACGTCCAAGGAAAATGGCTCCAGCATGACGAATATCATTTAAGCTTGCCAATGGATTTACCGTTAACACTTCAAGATGCTCAGGAGCTAGCTCATTGACAACCGCAATGGCTGTTTCCAGATCATCCGCAACATAAATGTGACCGTACGCTTCAACTGATGCCTTTGCAATTTCTTTTCTAGGAAGAGTTTCTACTTGCTTTTCCACTTCCGCTTTTACTTCTTCAGCCTGCTTCATTGATGTTGTGACAAGAATACTAGATGAATTTTTATCATGCTCAGACTGTGAAAGGAGGTCGGCTGCAATTTCATTTGGTTTAGCTGTTTCATCCGCTAGTACCACAATTTCACTCGGACCTGCGATCATGTCGATATCAACAATGCCGAACACTTCACGCTTCGCAAGCGCAACAAAAATGTTACCAGGACCCATAATCTTATCAACTGCCGCAATCGTTTCCGTTCCATACGCTAACGAAGCAATGGCCTGTGCGCCACCAACTTTGTATATTTCAGCGATACCAAGCTCCTTTGCCGCAACTAAGACGCCTGCTGGAAGTGTTCCTAGCTCATTTGGAGGAGAAGTGATCACAATTCTTTTCACCCCAGCAACCTGCGCTGGAATGACATTCATTAACACAGAAGATGGATAGGCTGCTGTCCCACCTGGCACATAAACCCCAACTGCATCTAGAGCTGTAATTTTCTGTCCAAGCATCGTGCCGTTATCATCATAGCTGATCCAAGATTCTCTTTTTTGCTTTTCATGAAATGCACGAATATTAGCTGCAGCTTCACGGATAATTTCAACTAGCTCTTTATCAAGAGCTTCGTATGCACCTGTAAATTCCTCTTCGGTTACTTTAAGATTTGGCAATTTTACACGATCAAATTTTTCTGTGTAAGAAAAAAGAGCTGAATCTCCTTCTTCACGAACTGTCGCGATAATTGACTGAACAATTTTACGTTGTTCCTCTGTCCCTGTATCAATCGTTCTTCTGAGTGATACTTTTTTGTCTGTAATTTGAGTAATCTTCATCCTCTTATCCTCCAATTACTTTCGATAGACGTTCCACTAGCTCATCAATCGGTTCATCCTTCATACGATAGCTCACCGGATTTACGATAAGACGTGATGTAATATGACAAATATGCTCAAGCTCAACCAAACCATTTTCTTTTAGCGTTCGCCCTGTTGAGACAATATCAACAATTCGGTCAGCTAAGCCAATTAAAGGAGCAAGCTCAATTGAACCATTCAGTTTTATAATTTCAACCTGTTCACCTTGCTCACGGAAATAGCTTGAAGCGACTTTTGGATATTTTGTTGCTACTTTTGGTGCAACATCTGATAGTTTCGCATTAGGGAGACCAGCAACAGCTAAGTAGCATTCACTAATCTTCAGATCCAACACCTCATACACATCGCGATCTTCCTCAAGCATAACGTCCTTTCCAGCAATTCCAACATCAGCCACACCGTGTTCAACATACGTGACAACATCCATTGGCTTAGCCAGGATAAAGCGAATATTCTCATTTGGAACATCTAATATTAATTTTCTTGATTCATCAAACTCAGGAGGAAGCTGATAATTAGCTTTACGAAGCATATCTGCTGCCTCTTCAAAAATTCTTCCCTTTGGCATCGCAATCGTTAATAATTGGCTCATCCTACAGCTCCTCCTTTCTTGATCCGATAAAATAGCTTACTTCTTCAAATTTCTTTGTATAGGCATCAACATCTTTAATACCTGTGATATCCTGCATCACTACTCGTTTGCCGTCTTCACGTAGTTCTGTTGCAAACGAAATCGCTTCAGCACGTCGTTCTTGGCTATAAATTACGCATTGAAGCTTAGCCTCTTCTGTTTCATTAAGTGCTTCAATCAGTCGATCAAGGTGAAGACCGAAGCCTGTTGCTGGAGCAGCACGATTGAATTTCTCAAATAAGTGGTCATAACGCCCACCATTTCCGATGATGAAACCAACATTGTCCGCGTACACCTCAAATAAAACACCCGTATAATAGCTCATATGACTCACAATATTTAAATCTAGCTTTAAGTAGTCTGTTACCTGATATGCTTCAAGCGCATTCCATAATTGAGAAACTTCTTCTAATGAACTTCGTGCTTCTTGAGAGGTAACAAGCTCCTTCGCCTCTTCTACCTTCTCGATCCCACCACGTAATTTTAGTAAAGTAAATAAACGTTCTTTATCAATTGATGATAATGGCAACCCCTTAACATGCTCACGATAGCCAACATAATTTTTCTCATAAAGAAAACGTCTTAACACGTCTGCACGTTCTTGATTGCCAAGCACCTCTTTGAATAAGGCATTGGCATACCCAATATGACCAATTGCAATTTTAAAGTTCTTAAGTCCTGCTTTCTTTAAAACAGAGATCATTAAAGCAATCGCTTCAGCATCTGCGCTCGTAGTTCCGTCACCAATTAATTCAACACCCACTTGTTCAAACTCAGCTGGGCGACCACCTTCGTTCTGCTGTGCACGGAAAACATTGGCAGAGTAAGCAAGGCGTTGTGGATAAAGATTATTAAATAATTTCGATGCAGCCACACGTGCAATTGGTGCTGTCACATCCGGACGCAGCACTAAAGTATGACCTTGTTGATCTAACAATTTAAAAAGCTGCTGATCTAAAATCGCAGACTGAACTCCGACTGTTTCGTAATATTCAAGAGTTGGTGTTTCAATAAATTCAAAACCCCAAGCTTCTATTTCATTCGTCATCGCACGACGAGTCTTCTTCTTCACTTCATATAAATTTGGTAATGTATCAACCATTCCAAGCGGTTTTTCAAACATAAACATAAGAGTCTGTACCCCCGTCATTGATTACTATCATTAATTTTCAGAATCCTTTACTTCGCTAATATGCTAATATACTACCAAAGTGAAGGAACTTTTTCAAGGAAATCATTCTTATTTTGGATATAAAAGACTTTTGATTTCACGCGCTATTCTGACTTTTTTAGTTAAACAAACGTTTAATTAAATGTTAATAGAGTGATGAATTGCCTCGCGGTGGTGCTATTTATTGGACTTTTCTCTTTATGAAGATTATTTTTCGTGATTGCTGTTCCTGGTTTGGTTTTTATCGTGTTTATGAAGATCATTTTTTGTGGTTACGGCTTCTGGTTTGGGCTTCTTTACGTTTATGATGAACATTTCTCATGCTTGCGGCTTCTGGTTTGGGCTTCATTTCGATTATGATGAACATTTCTCGTGCTTGTGGCTTCTGGTTTGGGCTTCATCTCGCTTATGATGACCATTTCTTGTGCTTGCGGCTTCTGGTTTGGGCTTCATTTCGATTATGATGACTATTTCTTGTGGTTACGGCTCCTGGTTTGGGCTTCATCTCGCTTATGATGACCATTTCTCGTGCTTGTGGCTTCTGGTTTGGGCTTCATCTCGCTTATGATGACCATTTCTTGTGCTTGCGGCTTCTGGTTTGGGCTTCATTTCGATTATGATGACTATTTCTTGTGGTTACGGCTTCTGGTTTGGGCTTCATTTCGATTATGATGAACATTTCTCGTGCTTGTGGCTTCTGGTTTGGGCTTCAGCACGCTTATGAACGACATTACCATTACTTCCACCCTCTGTTTTGTCGTTCATCACTCTTATGAACGACACTACCATTACTTCCAACCTCTATTTTGTCGTTCATCACCCTTATGAACGACACTACCATTACTTCCAACCTCTATTTTGTCGTTCATCACCCTTATGAACGACACTACCATTACTTCCACCCTCTATTTTGTCGTTCATCACCCTTATGAACGACACTACCGCTACTTCCAACCTCTATTTTGTCGTTCATCACCCTTATGAACGACACTACCATTACTTCCAACCTCTGTAATGTCGTTCATCACCCTTATGAACGACATTACAACGACTTACACACTGAGATTTGTCGTTCACCACCAACAAAAAGCACTCCAAAAGCTTGTCCATCTTAAAAAGAAAAGACCACTAGTCTTGACTAGCAGCCTCTTCTCCCCTGTTTGCCAGCTCTTCTTTTGTATAGATGATTCTCATGGGGTTGCCGCCGACAAATGCTCCTGCTGGGACATCTTTATGGACAAGAGTTCCTGCAGAAACGATGGCGCCATCCCCGATGATGACACCTGGTAAAATCGTTGAGTTAGCACCGATTAGTACTTCGCTCCCAATCTCAACATCTCCGAGGCGGTATTCATTAATCAAATATTCGTGAGCTAAAATCGTGGTGTTATAGCCGATTACGGTGTTCCGCCCAACCGAAATTTTTTCTGGGAACATCACATCTAGCATGACCATGAGGGCGAATGATGTTTGATCGCCAACCTTCATCTGCAAAAAATTACGGTACAGCCAATTTTTCATTCCTAAAAACGGTGTATACCTCGCAAGCTGTATGACAATAAAGTTTTTAACAACCTTCCAAAATGGCACGGTTTTATAGACATGCCATAATGAATTTGCTCCTGTGACAGGATATCGAGTTGTTCTTCTCACCTTATTCCACTCCGACTATTGGTAATAAATCGCTCATTGTTTCAAGTAAGTAATCGGGATTGTGGCTGCTAATGTAGTCTCTTCCTTTAATGCTCCACGCAACTCCCGCTGTTTTAGTGCCAGCATTTTTACCAGCTTCCACATCATGGTGATTATCTCCGACCATAATAGCTTCCTCAGGTTTTGATCCTAACTGCTCTAACGCTTTTAGAACTGGCTCTGGATGTGGTTTTGCATTTTCTACATCATCAAGCGTGACAACCACATCAAAAAACTGATCAAGCTTTGTTAATGTTAAGCCCATATTCACGGTTGCACGAATTTTCGTTGTGACAATACCAAGCTTAAAGCCTTTTTCCTTCAGAGTTTTTACCGTTTCAAAAACTGTCTCATACTCTTTTACAAGAACATCATGCTGTTCATGATTAAATTTGCGGTATACTTTCACCATTTCTTCTACTTTTTCAGGATTAATGCTATTGAACGTATCATAAAGAGTTGGACCGATAAATGGTAACACATCTTCTCTTTTATATTGATCCGGATAATAAGAATGTAATGTATGGAGAAAGGATTCAATGATTAATTCATTTGTATTGATTAATGTTCCGTCTAGGTCGAATAAGAGTGTATTAATTTTCATATGTCGCTTCCTTTCGTCTTGGTGCTGCTTCAAGCTTACGCCAAATTGCGGCAACTGTTATTGTTAAAATGATGGCTACTGATAAACGAATAGCTAGCAATGGCCAAACTGGAATGCCAAGTGGAATGAAGATTAATGTATCCTCAACAACTGCATGACAGGCTACTAGAAAAATAAAGGCTAATGTTAAATCTTTATAGCTAACACCATCTTCTTTTACCGCCTGAATCATCACACCTGCTCCATACGCTAAGCCAATTGTAAGGCCTGCTACTAATGTCATCGATGTGTTTTCTTTCATTCCGAGCATCCGGGTTACAGGTGCCATCCATCTTGTAAATACCTTTAATAAACCTAAGTCTTTCATATATTGAATCACAATCATTAGAGGAATAACGATAAGTGCTAATTGAACAACCCCTAGAGCAGCCTTTTGGATAGCTAATCCGATAATCTCAAACCATCCGTTTGGAACTACAGCCGTTTGACTAACAAATCCGTACTGAGCCATCTCACTTCCACCTTGCCAAACAAGGTTAATGATGATCGCAGAGCTAAAGGCAAGGCCAAGCCTGACAAGCAAGATAATCCAAAGCTTCAACCCAACCTTCGCCGCAACAGATGATTCCACTAAAAGATTGTGTGAAAATGAAAGCATTGTGGCTAGTATAAATACTTCTTTTACACTTAAATCTAAAGAGAGAATTGCACCAATTCCGGCATAAAGATTAAGGAAATTTCCGATAACCAATGGAATTGCCGCTTCTCCTGAAAGCCCGAAAATCCCCATTAGAGGCGAAATAAGCTGAACAATCCAATCAAGGATTGGCGTATACTGCAGCAAGCTCACGACTAATGTTATGGGAAAAATAACCTTTCCCAGTGTCCAAGTTGTTTGTAAGCCTGATTGCAGACCGTTTTTAAAGCTTTTTCCCATTTCAACCCTCTCCCTTGATGTTTAGCAAACTTATTGAGTCGTATCTAAATATCTTACTTTAGAATAGCCTTTTAAACGTCTGAAGATGATGATCCCCACAGCAACTGCAACAAGAACAATTGAAATAACTTGCGCAATTCTTAACGTTTCTGTCAGCATTAAGCTATCTGTTCGAAGTCCCTCAACAAAGAATCTTCCTACTGAATACCAAATTACATATGTTAAGAAAAGTTCCCCACGTCTGAAATTTGCTTTTCTTAATAGCATTAATCCGATAAATCCAGCTAGATTCCATAATGATTCATATAAGAATGTCGGATGATAATATTGACCATTAATATACATTTGGTTCACAATGAAATCTGGTAAAAACAAACCTTCTAAAAATTCTCTTGTAACAGGTCCACCATGTGCTTCTTGATTCATAAAATTTCCCCAGCGTCCAATTGCCTGCCCAAGAATAATACTTGGTGCTGCAATATCAGCTAGCTTCCAGAACGAAAGCTTTTTCACTTTTGCATAAACTGCTCCAGTTATAAACGCCGCGATTAATCCACCATGAATGGCGAGACCGCCATTCCAGATTTTTATAATATCGCCCGGGTTTTGAGAATAATAATCCCATTGAAAAATAACATAATAGGCTCTTGCTCCTAAAATGGCAATTGGAATCGCAAACAGAACAAGATCAACAAATGTGTCTTTATGCAGCCCGCGTCGTTCACTTTCTCTTACAGCAATAAGTAAGGCAAGCAATGCTCCCAAGCCGATGATCACACCGTACCAATGTACTTGAATCGGACCTAATTCGATTGCTATCGGATTTAGTGGCTTAATACTTTCTTCCATATCTTCAACTCCCTGCATATGTAGTTTCTATGTATTTCCACCCTTTAATTACTTTGACCAACCATCCTTATTTTACTTTTTATCGACTAAGAATACTACCTTATTATTCCAAAACAATGGAACCGGAGCAATGACTCCGATTCCACATGGTTAGTATTTTTTATTCTTCCTCGTTGTCTCCATCTTCAATCACACCGGCAAGCTTATTTGTAAATTGCTCCGCTGCATTTACACCCATTCGTTTTAAGCGGTGATTCATCGCAGCTACTTCGATAATAACAGATAAGTTACGTCCAGGACGAACAGGAACTGTTAGCTTGGTAATATCTGTATCAATGATTCTCATTTTATCTTCTTCAAGACCTAGGCGGTCGTACTGTTTATTTTGATCCCATAGTTCTAAGTTAATCACAAGTGTAATACGTTTAAAGCTTCGAACCGCACCTGCACCGAATAGTGTCATCACATTGATGATTCCTAGTCCTCTAATTTCTAATAAATGTTCAATTAGCTCAGGGGCACTTCCAATAAGTGTATCCTTATCTTCCTGACGTATTTCCACACAATCATCTGCGACAAGACGGTGACCGCGTTTTACTAGCTCAAGGGCTGTTTCACTTTTACCAACACCGCTTTTTCCAATAATTAGAACACCCACACCATAGATATCAACTAACACTCCATGAACAGCAGTTGTTGGGGCAAGTTTTCCTTCAAGAAAGTTCGTCAAATGACTTGATAAACGGGTTGTTTTCATCGATGAACGTAACACAGGAACTCCTTCACGTTCAGAGGCATCGATCAGCTCCTGAGGAGTTTCCATTTCTCTAGTCACAATAATGGCAGGAGTAATCTCTGTACAAAGCTCGTCCATACGATGCTTTTTCTCTTGCGCGGAAAGCTGGTGAAAAAATGATAATTCCGTCTTACCAAGTAATTGAACACGTTCTTTCGGATAATATGTAAAAAAACCAGCCATCTCAATACCAGGACGTGACAAATCACTTGTTGTAATTGGACGATTTATTCCTTCTTCTCCACTAATCACTTCAAAATTAAATTTGTCAATAAGATCCTTTGTGCGAACTTTTGGCACGGTGTGTCCTCCTTTGTTAACTAGAAAGAAAATCTTTCTATGTTCATTAATATATGTTTAAGTCCTTGCTAGCCTTAAGTTTCTTACACCAAATACTTGTTCATCTGGAAAGAAAGACTTCTTTTTCTATTCTAGCATTAGTATCCTGCTTTCCAAAACTATTTATTAGATAATTAGAAAACTCTCCTACTGGTGAGCCTGCAAGGTGTAGTAGCTACTACGTCGAAGTTAATTAACGTATGAAAAAATGGTGCATTTCATCATGAAATGCACCATCATCTATTAACGAACGAATCACCCCAAAACGTAACATCGTTCTTTCCATTTTCTTTTACTTCATAAAGGGCATGATCAGCTCTTTTAATTAATTCTTCTGATGATAATTCTTCCTCATTATAGATTGAGATTCCAATAGATGCTGTAATATAGATTTGACGATGTTCAAAAACTATTGGTTGTTTTAGCTCAGCTTGAATTTGAGAAGCAATGTTTCGAACAACTTCCTCATCACTTGGAATTGAAACAATAATAACAAATTCATCACCACTTAAGCGGCAAACAATATCTTTATTTCGAATGCTTTTTTGAATTCTTTTTGAGAATTCGATCAAAATGGCATCACCGCCAGCATGTCCAAACGTATCATTTACTTGCTTAAAAGAATCAATATCAAGGTACATTATAGCCATTTCCATTGAGTGGACCTTAGATTTTCTCATTTCGTCTTTTAATAATTCATTAAAATAATATCGGTTTGGCAGACCTGTTAAAGAATCATGAAAAGCTATATTTCTTAATTCTTCTTCATACTTTTTACGTTCACTGATATCTCTTGACACAATAATCGTTCTCTTTTTATCCTCATCAACTACATAAGAACCCCTTAATTCCATCCAAATCAAACAACCACTTGCGTGTTTATAACGAAGCTCTGTTTCTAGAACTGTATTTGTTTTTTCTAGCTGTTCACCCCAGTTCATAAAAGAAAGTATGTCATGTTCAGAAATGAATACCGAAATATGCTTGTCCAGACATTCTACTGAAGAGTACCCCAACAACGGTTCTGAGGAAGGTGAAACATATGTGATTGATTTTTGATCATCAAGAATCATAATTAAGTCTGATGTATGATTGGCAATAAATCTATATTTTTCTTCACTTTCCCTTAACTTTCTTTGGGCCTCAATCTGTTTTGTTACGTCCTTATACATTCCGACCGTGCATACTAGCTCCCCATTATGATTATGCACAGGACAGTAGGAGGATACAATATCAATCACTTTCCCTTCCTTTGTCACCCGTTGCGCTTCATGATATTTGATGATTTCACCTTTTTTCATTCTTTCTAAAAAGCCTTTTTGCTTCTGGAGTGTTGGCAGAATTGGAGGGTGTGGGTTACCGATTAATTCTTCAGTGCTGTAACCAAGAATTTCCTCAAATGCAGGATTTGCTTTTAATAGAGCCCCATCCGGAGCAATTAAAAAGATGGCATCATTCGTATTATTCCAAATGATTTCAAGTTCATCAATGGAGGTAATTTCTTTATGATCGGATACGATGTAACGTTTGTTTGAGTTCAACACAATTCCCCCGTAATTTATGTAAAAAATAGAACGTTAGTTTTTATAGCTCTAATTATAATAAAAAATATCTATAATAGGAAAGTTATAACATGTTAAATTTTAACTTTTTTTCAAATGTCCGCTACTCTAACCTATCAGAAAGTCTATATACACAGTGAAAGAATAAATAAAAATTGGAGGTTTTAGCATGAGGATCATGATTGATGCTGGACATGGCTACAGCACCCCTGGTAAACAAACCGTTGATGGTATGAAGGAATATGAATTTAATCGAGCCGTTGCCATTGAAATGAAAAAAATATTTACAAGCTACCAAGGTGTCACAATTTACTTTTCACACTCAGACGAAAAAGATGTCCCTATCATCGAAAGAACAACAATGGCAAATCAAGCAAAGGTTGATTTATTTGTCTCTATCCATGCAAATGCACATGGCAATGGAAAGGAATGGACTTCTGCAGAAGGAATTGAAACATTTGTATATACCTCTAGACCAAAAACTGCCCTTGGTTTGGCATCAAATGTACAAGCAGCATTAATTCACCGTACCGGTCGAAAAAATCGAGGAGTGAAATCAGCAAGCTTTTATGTTTTAAAAGCAACAAAAATGACAGCCATTCTTTGCGAATGTGGGTTTATGACAAACAAAACAGAGGCAAAGCTATTGCGGACTGCTGATTATCAAAAATCATGCGCCAAAGCAATTGTTGAGGGAATTGAATCATATTATAAGCTTAGAAAGTAAATAAAAAAGTGATGAGATCAACCTCATCACTCTTTTTGATATGCTACCTTCTCACCTGTAAGATGTTTATAGATGTTCACTTCAAAATACGTAGTTGCAATCATCTTCTGCGTTCTCTTCACATTAATGTCCATTGTAAACTGTTCTTTATCTGGATACTTTTCAGGATCATAATAGTGATACTGATTCAAATAAGGGGAATAGGTTTGAACATCAATTGAGTTTGTTTCTTCATCAATATGAAGCAAGCGTAAAAACCCATTTCCTCCTTCTCCACCTTTTTGATAATCCGCAAGAATTTGATATACCTTCCGATCAACATCTCCATCTTGATTATCATCAAGCTCATCAACCTTTAGCTGACTGCTATGGTAATGACCGCATAGAACAGCAACAACATTTTTATTTGGAACAACCACTTTTTCAAATAATTCATTTCCTTCACGACTTCGTTTTCCGTTCTTTTTTAAATACTCATGAAACGAGAGAATCGCTGTTCGATCAGAGTGTCGCTGAAGAACCTTATTCATCCATTTCATTTCTTCTTCCCCAATATCCCAGCCCATATAAACAAAGATATAATCTTTTCCATTTGCAGAAATCAAGTCATAATGACCCAGATTATCATCATAAGAGCCGCCATAATAGGATTTATGCTTAAACCGATGTTCACCAAAGTACTGCTTATATTTTTTGAAATCGTCTCCTTCGTCATGATTGCCCGGGAGAACTCCATAAGGAATCTTCGCAACATCTAATGTATTCATATAAGCACTTGCTCGTTGCCATTGCTTTTCATCATGAGCTTTATTGACAATGTCTCCGGTATGAAACACATAACGGATATTCATCACATCTTTGTTTTGAGCAATCCATTCTGTGATGCTTTTAAAAATGGCGGGATAATCCTGTGCATAATATTGAGTATCTGTCATCCAAACAAACGAATAATCATAGCTTTTTCCATGTTTCGGAAGCTGATCCTGAACAATCACACTGATTCTACGGTCTTGCACGTATTCATCTGCTTTTATCGTTCCATTTAACGCAAATTCTTCATCACTAGCTATCGTACCATCAAGCTCCGTCCACTTTTCATTTGCAACATTCCAGGCATACATGGTAACTTGCCTTCCCGGAAGTGACTTTCCCTCCCAATGAAGTGTTACCTTATCCGCTGGTTTTATATTTCGGTCTACCTTTACGTCAAAGCGGTGATAAGGAAATTTTGTGATAGAGTCTGTTCGATTCACATCACTGTTTTTCTCTATTAGCGAAAGATACTTTTTATAGGAAAACTCTTTTTCACCCTTGGGAGCAAAAACTTTAGGTGGTTCCGTTGATGTTGCATTTTCACTGACCACTAAAGAATCTTGACTAATTGAATTGTACTGATGAGCATGATAGTAATTTTGTACCACACTCACTTCCCTGCTAAGTGAAGGCTGGTACTGATGATCAGAAGGAAATGCTGCAGGTAAAAGAAAGGTCATACAAAGAATTGAGATAAGCTTTTTTAATCGTTGTTTGAACATGCTACTCACCCAGTACTAGTATGTGCAGGATGAGGTAGTTTTACCAAAGGTTGATGAAAGAAGTATTTTTAGGAATTGTCTGTTCAATTCACCTGATAAATCTAACTTCCATAGACTTAGTTGCTATGTAACAGGTTTTGTGTAGGTTGATTTCCGCTCTAGGTTGCTCGCTCCAATCAACCTTAATAAGTTTATTGTTCATAAATATTATTTCGAAAGTTTTCTAACTGAATCTGATAAAATTGGTTTTGATATTTTCTTATATGTTCACCCATTCAATGCCTTGAAAAAACTATGAAAACAACTAAAAAAGAGCAAGACTACTCTCACTCTTTTTAAACAAACGTTTATTTATCCTTCTTCATCGGCTCAATAATTCCCTTTTGAATCAACAAATGAAGAATGGAAATAAAAACAGAGGCTAGTAAAGCTGTACCAAAGCCATCGATAACAAAGGAATCTCCCATTAACCCTTGAGCGATCATAAGAGTTACTGCATTAATAACAAATAAAAACAACCCAAGCGTTAATACCGTAACAGGTAATGTTAATAAAATTAAAAATGGTTTTACTAACACGTTAAGAATAGACAAAAGTAAGCTTGCTCCCAAAGCTGCTGCAACACCACTTAATTGAAACGAATCAAAAAATCCTGCAACAACAATTAATATGAGCGCATTTACTAGAATACTTATAAGCCATCTTATCATCCTAATAATCCGTTTCTTCTGGTATTAAAAAGATCGAGACTATATAAATCAGTGCCAATGGAAAAAATCCAGTAAAGATTAATAAAACAACGAACAATATTCGTAATAGTGATGCATCAATACCTATATAGTTTGATAAGCCTCCAAGTACACCTGATAACTTCCGATCATGACGTGATCGAAACAATCTTTTCATTTTCCATCATCCTTATTTATTTAATTGTAATAGATCCTGTTTTTGAATCTGCAAAAACAGTTAATTTCGCTTCGTGTGCTGTTCGAAATTTCAATTCTTTTTGAATGGTTTCATTCTTTTCAAAGGAAACTTCGACATTCTTTACTTTTGTGGAAAGAGCCCCTAAATTCGACTTTAATTCCCCGATCATACTGGTGTCCTCAGGTACATGAATATCAATGTTACCTGTTGTTGTTTTAGCATAAAGTGTTTCACAATTCTCATCATGTAAAGTGAGCTGCACATTACCATTGAAACTTTGCGCATCCACTTTTTCAGCTGAACCATTAAACTGAATCAAGCCACTAATTGTTTCTGCTTCTATTTTACCAAAGCTCGAGTTTGCTACTTTAATTTGTCCATTCGCAGTCTCAAATTCACCTGTTGTCGCTTTTATATCTGAGAAGGAAAGAACACCATTTGCGGTTTTCGCCTTGATTGTCCCTACTAGTAAACCTTCCCCTCTTATTGGTCCATTAAACAACTTGATCTTTACTCTTTCATAAGATTGCTGCGGCACTCTTATATACACATTGATTTTCATCATTTTTTTCTCTGTAAAGAAAATAAAACGATTTCCTTCCATTTGGCAGTCAACACCTGTTAAAAAGGTTTCTCTTGCCTGTTCATTGTTTTCAACTCGATAAACTTTCACATCACATTCGACTCGAATATCTTCTTCATTCCATGGTTCAATTATGACACTTCCGTTTGGCAAGTGAATATCAATATCCTGAAAATCAGAGTCTTGAAACTGAAAAATATGTTTAAGATCAATAGACTTGCCAAAGTTTAAATCGAGGTCCATATCCTTTACTTTTTTCACAGCAGAATCTACCCAATCCATCAGCTTATTTCCTAATGATTGCTGTTTTGATTCATTTGCGTCATGTTGATCTTGCTTATGATCACCTATGACCTCAGTTGAAAGAGCTGTTATTTTCTGTTCCTTCACTTTTTCTTCATTTTCCAATGATTCTATTAATGAAAGAGCCTCAGCTGCAGATAGTTTCCCTTCTTCTACCAACTTTAAAATTCTTATTTTTTGATCCTTCATGAACATTCCTCCTCAGAAATTTTTTGTTTTTTAATCCCTAATTAAAAGCTGTATTCCTTTTACAATGTTCCAAATCCCAACAATCAAATTAATCAAACCAACAAAAAGAAATCCAAAAATGAAGGTCAAAAATATTCCCTCCTGAGAAGAGTCAGCTCCTGCTGAAAAGAAGAGCACCATGACCACAACGATCACTGACAAAAACGGTATGATATGTGACACGAGTGCTTTTTTCGCATGACTCTTAACTTCCAACTGATCAACAATAAAGTAAATTGCAATCGGTAACAAAAACGGCGCAAAGAACACGCTAAAGTAATTCAAAGCTGCTAAAAATCTATTTGTTTTATCCATTTGTTCTTTTCACTCCCTTATCATTAATACGTATGAAAAGATAAGAGGTTTCAGGCTTTGATATGTATTTTTTCTATTTCCCTCAATTTTTTATGATCTACATAAAGTTTGAAGAGCACTACCCTTTAACTTTTTATATGTATTCGTCTTACTTGAAGACCATGCAAAATTGGTATATGATGGATATAAAAACATATACTAAAAGACGATTGGTGAACGTACACCAACCGCCTTTCATTGTTTCAGTTACTCCGCAGTGCAAGTTGCGGTGGCTGAGGCTTGTAGAACATAATACGATTAGCTCACTTCCTTCATCGCCAAATGTCAGGGTGGGCTAGTCGTTTTTATTTCCGCTGTTTCCTGTTGCGGCTATAATCGAAACGACCAGAGCGGCAAATGCAATCATCGTATCCAACTCTTCACGCGTGATGTACAAGGCATCACCCCCGATCTGCCCCGGGAGTAACCACCGCAGCCCAACCCCTGCATAGTAACTTGTTATATTATACCATTTTTAGAAGCTGCTTTTTATCTCACTATTTTCCTATCTACTGCTAAATTATAATTTAAATTTATTGACAACTACCTTTAATTCCTCAGCCATTTGCGCAAGAGCTTGAGCTGATGCATCAATTTCTTCCATCGAAGCCAATTGTTCTTCAGCTGAAGCTGCTACCTCTTCAGAGCTTGCCGCATTAGCTTGGGAGAGTTGAGATATTTCCATAGCTGAATTGGTAATTTCATCAATGCTAGCCGATATTTGTTGAACAGTTGCTGTTACCTGTTCAATTTGTGGTGTCATATTTCTTGTACTAGAAAGGATTTGCGTGAACTTATCAGATGTTTGTTCTGATACTTTTACCCCTTCCTCAACATTCGTGACAACTTCATTCATGATGTTCACTGATTCATCAGTATCTTTTTGGACTAAGGCAATTAACTCTGCAATACTTTTTGTAGACACTTGTGATTGCTCAGCTAATTTTCTTACCTCATCTGCAACAACAGCAAAACCTTTACCATGCTCACCAGCTCTAGCTGCTTCAATCGCTGCATTTAAGGCTAATAAATTTGTTTGTTCAGCAATACCGCTGATCACATCTAATATCGAGCCAATTTCTTTTGATCGTTTTGATAATGAGGTCACTTTTTCGTTTGAACGACTAATAGACTCAGAGATAAACTTCATTTGTGCCAAATTATTTTCAACAAACGTTCCACCTTCCTCGGCTTCTTTTGTTGTTTGTCGTGATAGTTCAGACACATTTGCTGAGCTTTCAGAAATATGTTGAATTCCTTGTAAAACCTCTTGTAATGAAGTTGTGTTGCTTTCTAATTTTGTTGTGGTTTCTTCAGCCCCACTTGAAATCTCCTGAATTGCAGATGAAACAGTTTCTGATGCTCTACTTGATTGTTCCGCACTTGCATTCAATTGCTCTGCTGATGCCGCTACTTGATCAGAGCTTGTATAAATCGAACTAATCATTTCTTTTAAGTTATCTGTCATTTGTTCAAAAGACTCATTTAGATAATAGATTTCATCTCTACTCTTAATCTTTAATTTTTCGACGTTTAAATCTCCAGCTGCTACTTGCTTTGCCATGTTTCCTAATTTTACAACAGGTCGTGATATGAAGATGGAAATAACAACACCACATGCAATAGCAAATAATAGGGCAAAAACACTTAAAATCACTACTTTCACTCTTGCGTTATCTGATGATTCATGTGTTTCCTTATATCGAACATCTAATATTTCTTTTAACCAATTATGCATTGAAAGGGTATCTTCTGTTAGACGAGTGCTTATAGGAACAATTTGCGCTAGTCCCTTATCAATAGCTTTCTCTTTATCAACCAAACTTTCATCCAGAATTTGATTTGCCTTTTCTCTAAACTCAATATTCGAGTTCTCAATTGAATTTAAACGATCAACCGTTTCCTGCAAAGTGGATAATTCTTTCCCTTTTAAAATTGCCGCATTAATACGATCATTTGCTTCATTCATTTTGTCTCGATAGCTATTATCACCATATAGCAAAAATGCACGATAATATCCAGATTGTTGCGCTGAATCGGTTTGAATCGATTGAGTAATTGCACGTATCTCAGTAACAGTTTCAACAATATAATTGTATGATTCATTTGACTGCTTCATATTGGAATATGACACATATGAAGCGATCCCAAAGATCAATGAGACGATTAGGAAGCTTCCTATTAATTTCCGTTTGATTGTTAATTTCATGATGTAAATATCTCCTTTTGTCTGATTTAGTAAAAAACAAAAAAACACCTTTAATCCAAGCATGTACATCTTGGAATTAAACGCGTTATTAGCAAGTGGCAGGATCGCTACCCTTATACCAATATCTCTTCCTTATACAAAACTAAATATTATAAAGTAACAGGGTCGCTATTCTTTCCTAATATTTACTTCATTCTTAAGTTTTTGATTAGCCATTACTAACATCAGCATAATTGCTTAATAACTGCGGTCTCCCTAGTAAAAAACCTTGGCCTAATGGAACGGATAGGCTTTGAGCTATCTGTAAGTCTTCCACTGTTTCTATGCCTTCGAGAATGACAGTATTATTATATCGTCTGCAATAGTCTAATATTAAATAGATAAATGCTTGTTTTTTTTCTGACCGGTGCAAATCTTGGGAAAAATAGCGATCGAGTTTTATATATTCGGGGTCAAGCTCAATAATATCTTGTATATACGCTTTACCCTTTCCTACATCATCAAATGCAATACTAATACCATAATTTCTTAAAATAGCAATTCTCTCTTTTAATTGTGCAAGATCTCTAACAGTCTCAACCTCTGATAATTCAAATGTGATAGTTCGACTGGATAGCAACTTTTCTGTAGCTAGCTTGTTTATAAAATCCAGAAATTCATGATGGAAAATAGTTGATGGAAAAATGTTTAGAAATAGCTTTTCTTTTGATTCATTCGGGCGAAACATTTTAAGAGCTTTGTAAACGGACTGAGTATCTAGTTGATATAATTGATTGTTTATGATTGCTTGTTGAAAAAATAATTCCGGATTAGAAAAATCAGTAGATCTTAGAAGTCCCTCATAACCAATCCTTTTCTTATCCTTTAATGAAAAAATAGGTTGAAAATGATGATAGATGTTTCCTTCGTTGATCGTCACGTAAATCCCCCCTTTGTTAGAAAAAAAGTGAACGAGAAGAATACTCGCTCACTTTACAATAGTAAAATATTCTCCGGCGGCTAGGCTACCATAGTAGATGATCTACCTTAGGTCCTTGGCTTTGCGCCCTTATCTTTCAATAAGTTTGCCTTTATCATTTTGTAGGTCTATTATACCACAACAAATTATTACAATTTCACCAACCGTTCGACAAATAATGACATTTTTCCCATTTACTATATTAACTCTACTTCTTAGTTATTAAAAATAGAAAAAGAGGCTGAACATATCATTCAGCCTCTACCTCAAATTAACCAAATTAACTTTGCGCTACTTCTTCTTTTTCTTTAATCAGATTTCTCATTCGCTCACGATCGCGCTCTATAATTGGCTTTAAATATTTACCTGTATAAGATTGTTCGTTATTCATAATATCCTCTGGTGTACCAAAGCCTACGATCTGACCACCTTTGTCTCCACCTTCAGGACCAAGATCAACAATATAATCGGTACCTTTAATAACATCAAGGTTATGCTCGATGACAAGAACGGTATCACCATTATCCACTAGGCGTTGAAGAACTTTTAAGAGTCTTGCGATATCATCAACATGTAAGCCAGTTGTCGGTTCATCAAGGATGTAGAGTGATTTACCTGTTGAACGTCGGTGCAGTTCTGATGCAAGCTTCACCCTCTGTGCTTCCCCACCGGAAAGTGTCGTTGCGGGTTGACCAAGAGTAATGTAACCAAGGCCTACATCAAAAATCGTTTGCAGCTTTCGTTTAATCTTAGGAATATTTTCGAAAAACGTTACTGCATCTTCGACTGTCATTTCTAAGATATCAGAAATGTTTTTCCCTTTGTAGGTAACTTCCAATGTTTCACGGTTGTATCGTTTCCCATGACAAACTTCACATGGGACATACACATCAGGTAGGAAGTGCATTTCAATTTTAATAATTCCATCTCCACGGCAGGCTTCACAACGTCCACCTTTAACATTGAAGCTGAAGCGGCCTTTTTTATAGCCTCTAACCTTTGCCTCATTTGTTGTTGCAAACACATCACGTATGTCATCAAATACACCTGTATATGTTGCAGGATTGGATCGCGGTGTCCGACCGATCGGTGATTGATCAATATCAATGACCTTTTCAAGTTGTTCAATTCCCTTAATTTCTTTGTGCTCACCTGGCTTCGCCTTAGCATTATGGAGCTTTTGCGCTAGAGATTTATGCAGTACTTCATTGACTAATGTACTCTTACCTGATCCTGAAACACCAGTAACAGCGATAAACATCCCTAGCGGAAATTTCACATTCACATTACGCAGATTATTTTCTTTTGCACCTTTAATTTCAATATATCGGCCATCAGGTTTTTTACGCTCGTATGGTAAAGGAATAAACTTTTTCCCTGATAAATATTGACCTGTTAATGAGTTTTCATCACTCATGACTTCTTCAGGTGTGCCTGCCGAAATAACCTGTCCACCATGAATGCCTGCTCCAGGACCAATATCAATTAAATAATCGGCAGCAATCATTGTATCTTCATCATGTTCAACAACAATTAGTGTATTTCCGATATCACGCATATTTTGTAGTGTCTGAATGAGACGGTCGTTATCACGTTGATGAAGTCCAATTGATGGCTCATCAAGTATGTATAAAACACCTGTTAAACGTGAGCCAATTTGAGTGGCAAGACGAATTCGCTGTGCTTCTCCTCCAGATAGGGTTCCGGCTGCACGATTTAATGTTAAATAATCTAAGCCAACATTATTTAAGAAACCTAACCGCTCGCTAATCTCTTTTAAAATCAAATTCGCAATCGTCATTTCTTTTTCTGTTAGAGATAAATTTTGAAAGAATTTAAGTGAATCCTGAACAGACAGTTTTGTTAGCTCTCCAACATGGTTACCCTGAATTAACACAGCAAGAGATTCCTTTTTCAAACGATGCCCCTTACATGTTGGACAGTTTTGCTGTCCCATGTATTTCTCCATTTGCTCACGGATAAAATCAGAGCTCGTTTCTTTGTAACGTCTTTCTACATTGCGAATAACGCCTTCGAACTGAATATAATTTTCTCGAATTTGTCCGAAATCATTTTCATAACGGAAATATATTTCCTCGCCATCGCTGCCGTAAAGGATTTTATCTAGTAGGTGCTTTGGAATGTCCTTTACTGGAATATCCATATCAATTCCATAATGATTGCAGACTGCTTCAAGCATTTGCGGATAATATTGAGAACTAGTTGGTTCCCATGGGGCAATCGCATGCTGTTTCAAGGTTAAATCTTTATTAGGAATAACAAGATCTAAATCCACTTTAAGCTTTGAACCGAGACCATCACATTCTGGACATGCTCCAAACGGGCTGTTAAACGAGAACATTCTTGGCTCAAGCTCACCAATTGAGAAACCACATTGCGGGCAGGCATGATGCTCACTGAAAAGCAGCTCTTCTTCACCCATCACGTCGATAATGACTCTTCCTTCTCCAAGACCTAAAGCTGTTTCTAATGAATCAGCAAGTCGTGAAGCAACACCTTCTTTTACAACAATACGGTCTATTACAACCTCAATCGAATGCTTTTTATTCTTTTCTAAAGAAATTTCTTCCGATAATTCCTGCATTTCTCCGTCTATTCTTACACGGACATAGCCTTGTTTTTTAATGTCCTCGAACACTTTAACATGCGTTCCCTTGCGACCTGACACAACTGGAGCAAGAACCTGTAGCTTTGTTCGCTCTGGATACTCTAGAATACGATCAACCATTTGTTCAATGGTTTGGGACGATATTTCAATGTCATGAATCGGACATGTGGGACGCCCGACTCTTGCGAAGAGAAGACGCAAATAGTCATAAATTTCCGTTACAGTCCCAACCGTTGATCGTGGGTTTCGGCTAGTTGTTTTTTGGTCAATTGAAATAGCTGGTGATAATCCTTCAATCGCATCAACATCAGGCTTATCCATTTGCCCTAAAAACTGACGAGCATATGCTGACAAAGACTCTACATAGCGACGTTGTCCTTCAGCATAAATCGTATCAAATGCGAGTGAAGACTTACCGGATCCAGATAGCCCGGTAAGCACCACAAGCTTGTCACGCGGAATGGTTACATCTATGTTTTTTAAGTTGTGGGCACGTGCTCCCTTCACAACAATATGTTCCATTGCCATTATCGCTTCATCCTTCCGCTTTTAACTCTAAAATCAAATCACGCAGCTCTGCAGCTCGTTCAAAGTTCAACGCTTTGGCTGCTTCCTTCATTTCATTTTCCATTTCAGCAATCACTTTATCTCGTTCTTTCTTCGTTAATTTCGTTAACTTACTCGCAGCTGTTGCCTCGTACTCTTCAGGAGTTTCAGCAGCAGTTGTTGCACGAATAACGTCACGAATTTCTTTTTGAATGGTTTGAGGAGTGATTCCATGCTTTTCATTAAATTCTATCTGAATTTCACGACGACGCTTAGTCTCATTAAGTGCAATTTCCATCGAATTTGTGATTTTATCGGCGTACATAATAACATGTCCCTCTGCGTTACGGGCTGCACGACCGATTGTTTGGATAAGAGAACGTTCTGATCTTAAGAAGCCTTCCTTGTCTGCGTCAAGAATAGCTACAAGCGAAACCTCTGGAATATCCAAGCCCTCTCTCAGTAGGTTGATTCCAACAAGAACATCATATTTGCCAAGACGAAGTTCTCGGATGATTTCAATCCGCTCTAATGTTTTTATTTCTGAATGTAAGTAGTTTACTTTAATCCCGATTTCTTTAAGGTAGTTTGTTAGATCCTCAGACATTTTTTTCGTTAGAGTTGTAATGAGGACACGTTGATTTTTTTCAACTCTTGCGTGAATTTCGCCAATTAAATCATCGATTTGTCCTTCGATTGGACGAATATCAATCGTAGGATCTAATAGTCCTGTCGGGCGGATAATCTGCTCAATCATCTCAGGTGAATGGTCCATTTCATAAGGACCGGGAGTAGCAGATACATACACAATGTTTTCAATATGCTTTTCGAATTCTTCAAATCTAAGAGGACGGTTATCCATTGCAGATGGTAACCGGAATCCATGGTCCACTAGCACCTGTTTACGGGCCTGGTCACCATTAAACATACCCCGAATTTGCGGCAATGTAACATGTGACTCATCAATAACAATCAGTGAATCTTCAGGAAAGAAATCTAGTAACGTATAAGGAGTGGATCCTGATGGGCGAAGTGTTAGGTGACGAGAGTAGTTTTCGATACCGGAGCAAAAGCCCATTTCCCTCATCATTTCTAAGTCATATCTTGTTCTTTGCTCAAGGCGCTGAGCCTCTAGCAGCTTACCATTTTCACGCATTTCCTCTAAACGTTCCTCTAGCTCTGCTTCGATATTTTTAATGGCTTTCTCCATTTTTTCTTCTCTTGTAACGAAGTGAGATGCCGGGAAAATGGCCACATGCTCGCGCTCTCCCATGATTTCTCCTGTTAAAGCATCAACTTCACGGATTCGGTCAATTTCATCTCCAAAAAACTCTACCCGAATGCATTGTTCATCTCGAGATGCTGGAAAGATTTCCACCACATCACCGCGAACACGGAACGTTCCTCTTCGGAAATCAATATCATTTCGCTCGTATTGAACATCTACCAATCTTCTTAAGAGCTGATTTCGTTCAATTTCCATCCCTGTTCTTAATGAAACCACTAGCTCCTTATATTCCTCTGGCGAACCGAGGCCGTAAATACAAGAAACACTGGCAATAATGATGACATCGTTTCGTTCAAAAAGAGAGGATGTTGCAGAGTGACGAAGTTTATCTATTTCATCATTAATGCTGGCATCTTTTTCAATAAATGTATCCGTTTGTGGAACATATGCCTCTGGCTGATAATAATCATAGTAACTAACAAAATACTCAACTGCATTATTGGGGAAAAAGTCTTTAAACTCGCTGTATAGCTGCCCTGCCAATGTTTTGTTATGGGCAATAACTAATGTGGGTTTATTTACTTCTTTTATTAGATTCGAAACGGTAAAGGTTTTACCTGTACCTGTTGCACCTAGTAGTGTTTGATGCTTTTTTCCTTGTTTAATTCCCTCAACTAACGCTTGAATTGCTTTAGGTTGATCACCTTGCGGCTTGTATTTTGAGACTAATTCAAATTGCTCGCTCACGCATAAGCCTCCATTCAGAAAATGTCAATATCAATAGTTTACCACATTTGTGTGGAAAATCACTAAAAATACGAACTAAAGTTCGTGTTTAGTTTTAAATTATTATTCATATTTGTATTCGGGCTGTTAATTTAGCTAACATAAAAACACGGTCGTTCCATTGCGCTCCAGACACTATAGTTTTATAAAATTATTCAAAAAGAACAATTGTTACTGATAAGGCTTTCAATAATAAAAAACAAGTTTATGTAAGTAACTCATTTTTGCAACTTTCTAAGTCAAACTTACAACCAAAGAAAAAAGAGCATACAGAGCAGCCCTTTTTCTTTCAGTATTTCTTTTTTTGTTCAACCTCAAACCTATTTCTTCTTATGTAGGTTATCCTTCATTTTTTTCGCATAGAAGAAGCCTACTCCTAGTGATACGATATCAATAAAATAAATGCTTGGACCGTGTGTGTAGCCTTTTATGTAAGAGGCTGTTAACAATGCCGCAGTTAGGGCTGTTCCTACATAGTGATTATAGCTGACACGTGTAAACAGTAGCACAAGAAGAAATGGCATAAAGATGGCTAAAATAATTTTAATTACCATATAAATCTCCTGTTAAATTGATAAATTGTAAAAATAAACAGCATCTTCTTTTTCATAGCCTAAGCTTTCATAAAGAGTCTGTGCTTTTACATTGTCTTTTGTTGTTTCTAAAAGAATGCCCGCGGCCCTTGTTTCGACTGCAAGATCCTTTGCTTTATTCATCAGTGCTTTTCCTACTCCATGACGGCGATAATCTTCGGCAACGAATAAATCGTTTAATAGCCATTTGCGATTCATACCTACTGATGTAAAAATCGGATAAAGCTGAACAAACCCAGCTGGAGAATCGCTTTCCACTGCTAAGAAGATAACAGACTCATTATTTTCGATTCGCTCTTTTATAAATTCTTTTGCACCTTCAAGATTTGATGCTTGTCCGTAAAACATTCTGTATTGATTGAATAACTGTGATACTTGGTCTAACTCATTTAAAGTCACTTTTAGAATATTCAATTGCTTTCCCTCTATTCCCTTATCTATGCTTTCATCATATCATGGAAAATTGTCAAAAAACCACAAAAAGACTAATCCCCTTGAGGAATTAGCCTTCTACCTTACTTTTGTGATGTTACACCTTGATAATCGTTTTCTTCTAATAAATCGACTAGCTCAATGTCTTTTTGATTTTCTAAGAAATAGCGTAAAGTGAATTCATTTTCAAATAGAACTGCGTATGCACCATAACGGTCACGAACAAGCATACTTCTTGAATCAAAGAAGCGTTTATCAAACTTTTCACTTTTAATCCATCTTGGAATTCGTTCACCTAGTGGAGTGAATTCGATATCAACGTTATACTCAGCTTTCATACGGTATTCAAATACCTCAAATTGCAGCTGACCAACAGCACCTAGAATAATGGAATCATTCATTTCCTGACGATAAAGCTGAATTGCCCCTTCTTGAACAAGCTGCTCAATTCCTTTACGGAACTGCTTTGCCTTCATTACGTTTTTCGCTTGCACTCGTTTGAACAATTCTGGTGGGAATTGCGGAAGTTCTTCATATTGATACGAATCCTTTCCGCCAATTAACGTATCACCAATTTGGTAAATGTTTGGATCATAAATTCCGATAATATCCCCAGGATACGCTTCATCTACTGTATCGCGATCCTTTGCCATAAAGGCTTGTGTTTGATTTAACTTAATCGTTTTGTTCGTTCTGCTTAAATTAACACTCATGCCACGTTCAAATTTTCCTGAGCACACACGGAAAAACGCAATACGATCACGGTGAGCCGGATTCATATTCGCTTGGATTTTGAAAATATAGCCTGAGAACTGATCTTTTTCCGGCTCAATTAAGCCTTGATCTGTTTTACGAGGCTGTGGCTGTGCAGCAAATTGCAGGAATGTATCAAAAAATGTTTGCACACCAAAGTTTGCAAGGGCACTGCCAAAGAATACTGGTGTAAGCTCTCCTTTTTCCACTCGCTCCGATGTGAATTCATTTCCTGCTTCCTCAAGTAACTCCAGCTCACCTAATGTATCTTGATAAATAGGATTTTCTTCAATATCCGTGTTAGCAAGGTCGTCTAGAGAAAGTATCTCTTCCTCTTCATCACCTTTAAAACGAACAAATTGCTTATTAAACCGATCATGTATACCTAAGAAACGTTTACCGCTTCCGACCGGCCAATTCATTGGATATGACTCGATTCCAAGCACTTCCTCAATTTCTGAAAGAAGCTCTAACGGATCTCGTCCTTCACGGTCAAGCTTATTAATAAACGTAAAAATAGGAATACCTCTCATCCGACATACTTTAAAAAGCTTAATCGTTTGCGGCTCAACACCTTTGGTTGAATCGATAATCATGACAACACTGTCAACGGCTGTTAACGTACGATATGTGTCTTCACTAAAGTCTTCGTGTCCTGGTGTATCTAGGATATTCACGTGAAACTCATGATACGGGAAACTCATAACACTTGAAGTAACCGAGATTCCACGTTTTTTCTCGATCTCCATCCAGTCTGATGCAGCAAATTTGCCCGATTTTTTTCCTTTAACCGTCCCTGTTGAACGAATGATTTGACCAAAGAAAAGTAGTTTTTCTGTTAACGTTGTTTTCCCAGCATCCGGGTGAGAGATGATGGCAAACGTACGTCGTTTATTTATTTCTTGTTGTAAGCTCATTAGCAATAACCTCTTTTAAATAAATTCGTGCTTCAAATATACTACAAAGCAGATGAAAGAACAATTTGTTGTTTATGGTAAAGGGATTTCATAGTTAGTTTATTCACCACAAAAAAAGCTGCCAATAAAGGTTTCGAGTTTCCGTAAACTACCGAAACATATATAAATATAATCTGAAATGACCATCAATCCTCATATTGTTTTGATGGTCACTTTATGTTTTTATATTGAGTTTTTTCATTACATTTACTTATTGATTAAACTGTTACCTAAGCTAAAGCAAACACATTTCTCGTTTGCGTATACTTTTTTCACTTTTTCACTTAAAAACGATACGCAAATAGGGAAGTATGTAAATCACAAGCGCCTATCATACTTATTTTCCCTTTTTCTGGATCTTGCGAATGGTTTTAACCTGACTAGCTATACAAAAGCATACACATTTCTCGTTTACGTATGCTTTTTTCACTTTTTCACTTAAAAAGGATACGTAAATGGAAAATAACTACAATTTTAAGCTCCATTCATATTAAATTTCCCTTTTTCTGGATCTTACGAATGGTTTTAACCTGACTAGCTATGCAAAAGCATACACATTTCTCGTTTACGTATGCTTTTTTCACTTTTTCACTTAAAAAGGATACATAACTGGAAAATAACTACAATTTTAAGCTCCATTCATATTGAATTTCCCTTTTTCTGGATCTTGCGAATGGTTTTAACCTGACTAGCTATACAAAAGCATACACATTTCTCGTTTACGTATGCTTTTTTCACTTTTTCACTTAAAAAGGATACATAACTGGAAAATAACTACAATTTTAAGCTCCATTCATATTAAATTTCCCTTTTTCTGGATCTTGCGAATTGTTTTAACCTGACTAGCTATGCAAAAGCATACACATTTCTCGTTTACGTATGCTTTTTTCACTTTTTCACTTAAAAACCATACACAAATGACTAAGTATTAACGATAGCTTCCCATTTTTTATTACAGAAAAAAGCAGAAGTAAAATACTCCTGCCTATCTTCCATATTTTCTAATCGCGCTTTTCCTCACATTTTTTCGTTCATTCTTTGAATCAACTAAATTCCAAGCAGTAGTGTAACGGTATTTCTTACCCCATACCGAAATCAGCATGCGCATTCCTGTGATAAGGCTCAATAATAATAAACTTACAATTAAAAATAAGATATCCATTTTATCTCCCCCAATCTTCCTTGTACACATTTATATGTGAGACGAGGGGAAACATTCTCAAAAATTATAAGAAGAACTGAAGAAAATAATAGACAATTCCTGCCAAAATAGCAGCTGCTGGCAGTGTTATTACCCAAGTGAAAATCATGGTTTGGGCTGTACCCCAATTAACTCCTTTTACTCGATTTGAAGCACCTACACCCAGAATGGAGGAAGAAATCACATGTGTTGTACTAACGGGTAGATGAAAAAAGGTAGCTGCAAAAATAATTGAAGCCGATGACAGATCTGCAGCGACCCCGTTAACTGGTCGGATTTTCATAATTTTGTTTCCAACTGTTTGAATAATTCTCCACCCTCCAATAGATGTACCCAATCCCATTGCTAAAGCACAGGAAAATTGTACCCAAAACGGAATATCCATTGTTTGATGATAGTTATTGGCGATAAGAGCTAATGTGATGATCCCCATTGCTTTTTGGGCATCATTTGTCCCATGTGTATAGGCTTGAAAAGCAGCTGTTAAAATCTGAATTCTCCTAAATCGATTATTCGATTTTGTTAGCGAATGATTTTTGAACAATACTTTAAAGAGACTAAAAACAACATATCCAACGATAAATGCTAGAATTGGTGAAATTAGCAGGGATTGAACAATTTTTATAAACCCTGAGTAGTTAATGCTTCCAAAGCCAGACGCAGCAATTGCTGCTCCAACAATTGATCCAATAATCGCATGTGAGGAGCTGCTCGGAATCCCGTAATACCAAGTAATCAAATTCCATGCTATTGCTGAGACAAGGGCCGATAAGATCACAACCGATCCATTTTCTAATGTAAATGGATCCACAATTCCACTAGTAATCGTTTTTGCCACACCGGTAAATGTAAGTGCCCCAACAAAGTTCATAACCGCTGCAAGAATGACGGCATGTCTTGGCTTGAGCGCTTTGGTAGAAACACTCGTTGCAATCGCATTTGCTGTATCATGAAATCCATTTATAAAATCAAAAGCCAAAGCACCGACAACAATGAAGCAGGTAATAAGCAACGTCATCTCCATCTAGCTCGGCTCCTTACGCATTTTTCATCACAATGCTATCAAGTGTGTTCGCCACTTTGCGACAGCTGTCAACAATGCCCTCAAGAGATTCATAGATGTCCTTATACTGAATGATTTTAATTGGATCTTTTACAGTAGCAAATAGATTTTTCACAGCTGTACGAAGTAAGTTATCACTATTCGCTTCATGTTCTTTGAGTTTTAAAGAGTACGGTGAGATTGCTTGTAATTTTTTCTGCGATAAACATGTAATAGCTAACGAAATCTCAACGGCACATTGATGGTTAATGTTCACGAATTTCCTCATATGCTCCGTTACGTTTGTTACGGAATACATTTCAAATAGTGCGGCAGTATGTTCAATACCATCCAGTACATCATCGATATCAATCGCCAGCTGAAGGATGTCCTCTCTATCGATCGGTGTGATAAACGTTTGATTAAGCTCTCTCGTAATTGTTTGGATGAGCTCATCACCAGTTGATTCATATTCTTTGATTGCTTCTAAGAAAATCTGTAATTCATGATGATTTGATATGTTTTGTTCAATACAATACTGCGTTGTTGATTGAAGATTATCTGTCATTTTTAATAATAGCTCTGAAAATTTATCTCTTTTACCCTTTGAAAACACCATTTATTCCCCCAAGAAACCTTGTCCTTATTTATTGTTACGTATGTAATTATAAAAACATGTCAAAATTATCTAGTTAACTCGTATTGTAGCTTATTCAATGGTTATTATGCTAGATAGTTGGAGAATATTTTCGTCGACATTTGTCTAAATTAGTCGACTTGATGAAGTCGAGTTTATCTTTATTTTTTGCACTCGTTTCCAATAAATTGAGCAAAAACCAAAAAAGAACCCAACACAACGTGTCAGGTTCTCAACTTTTATTCTTCTTCAACTAACGTTTTTTTACGACGGATCTTGCTTAATGCTTCATATACAATTGGCACGATCACAAGCGTTAATAACGTTGAACTTGTTAAGCCACCAATTACCGTTACACCAAGGTCTTTCGAGATCATCCCGCCGCCTTCTAGTCCTAGTGCTAATGGGATGAGGGCACCGATTGTTGCAATTGCCGTCATAAGGATAGGACGAAGACGAGTTGTACCCGCTTCTAAGATGGCCTCACGTGTACTTAAGCCTTCTTTCTCCTTGTGGATCACGCGGTCAATTAATACAATCGCGTTTGTTACAACGATACCGATAAGCATTAGAGCACCAATCATTGAGTTAACACTTAATGTTTCACCAGCAATTAATAAGCCGACAAGGGCACCAATTACCGTAAACGGTAAGGAGAACAGAATCGCAAATGGCGCTAGTGCTCCACCGAAAGTGATAACTAAGATCAGATAAACAATCGCAATCGCTGCTAACATGGCTAACCCTAATTGAGTAAATGATTCTTGGATGTCTGCTGATACACCGCCCATATTTACTTCAATTTTTGAAGGAAGATCTAGATCATCTACCTTTGTTTGAACATCTGTTGAAACTTTTGCAACATCATCCGTTGTGATTTCACCTGAAACGGAAACATAGATTTTTCCATCACGTCTTGTGACAGTATTTGATGTTTCACCTTCTTGTACGTCAACTACATCACCAATTTTCACTTCTGTTCCAAGTGGAGATTGAATTGTTTTTTCCGTTAAATCATCAACCGTTTCATATGTTTCTTCTTCTACTTGAAGATACACATTTAGGTCTTCACCGTCTTTTTCAACTGTTGTTAATACTGGACGTTCTCTTGTTGGGTTAAGCGCCATCCCAATTTGAGCTGCTGTTAGTCCGTACTTACTTAACTCTTCTTGATTAGCTACAAATGTATACTCATCATATGTTTCTGACATACTGGATTCTACATTTTTAAGAGAATCATTGTTTTCCATAATCTCTTGGATATCTGCTACAACAGGCTCAATGTCTTCCAGGCTGTTACCATAAACATACATTGTTATCGCATTGCTAGATCCCATCGAAGCAAAGTCTTGTGAAGCCCATTCTCCACCTCCAGCTGCTACTTCAATTAAATCTTCAACAACTTGTTCTTTTTCTTCCGCAAATTCTGGTGTGTCATCTTCATAAAGAATGAAGAACATCGCACTGTTTGTGTCACCAGGGTTCATTGGGTTTTCACTACCAAGTGAATATTGTACGGTTTTCACATGTTCTCTATCCAAGAAGAATTCTTCAGCACTTAAAGCTGCTTCTTCTGCTTGCTCTCTTGTTTCACCTGGCTCTGGTTTGTACGTAACGATCATCATCTTTTCTTCTTCAGAAGATAAGAAACTAACACCGATAACCGGAACTAAGAATAAGCTTCCTACTAACATAGCGATCGCAATCAGAGATGTAATGATCTTGTGGTTCAACGTCCAATTTAGAATGGAACGATAAGCACCTGTCATTTTGCCTGGTTTGTGTTCGTCATGTTGCTTTAATTTTTTGCTTTCACCATATAAATTTTTCTTAAATAAACTGTGCGCCATCATTGGTACAATTGTGATCGCAACTAATAATGATGCTAAAAGCGCAAATACCATTGTTAATGCGAATGGTAAGAATAGTTCCCCGATCATTCCTTTTACAAGCGCTAACGGTAAGAATACCGCGATTGTAACAATTGTTGAGGACATGATTGGTATGAACATCTCTTTTGTTGCTTCACGAACTAATGCCTTACCTTTTAATTGTTCACCTTTGAGTGACATTCTTCGGTAAATATTTTCAATAACAACGATCGAGTCATCAACAACACGACCAATCGCTACAGTCATTGCACCAAGTGTCATCATGTTCAGCGTAATTCCCATTTGATTTAACAGGATAATCGCGATCAATAATGACAACGGAATTGAAATAATTGAGATTAATGTTGATTTAATATCTCTTAAGAATAAGAGAATAATGACAACCGCGAAAAGCGCTCCAAATAGTGCTTTACTTAGCATCGTTCCGACTGACTCTTCAATTGGTGTTGCCTGGTCAAGTGTGTAAACAACATCAAGACCTTCAATTTCATCTTCGAAGTCAGCTAATTTTTCTTCAATACCGTTGGCAACATCTACTGTATTAGCGTCTGTTGCTTTTACAATTTGAACGCCAATTGCTTCCTTCCCATTAGTACGAGAAATTGATTCAGCTTTTCCGACTAACTCAATATCTGCAATTTCGGATAGCTTTACAGTAGGTAATTCGATGTTTGCAGGCATTTGTGCTTGGGCTTGACCTGCACCAGCTTGCGGTGACTGAACGGTCATATCAGCTGATTGACCACCTTGTGCTGCTGCCTGTTGATTTCCCTGCGCCGAAGGCATAACTGGAATTTCAATATTTTTCAAATCTTCAATAGTTGTAATGTTCCCATCGACTACAACAGATTTTTCTGTTTCATCTAACGTTAATACGCCTAAAGGAAAAGTAACATCCGAGCCTTGGATAAGACCTTTAACTGTCTCAGCATCTAATCCTAGCTCTGCCATTTTATCTTCTTTAAAAGTAAATTCTACTTCCTCTAACTGTTGACCAGATACTTGAACAGAAGAAACACCTTCAACCCCTTCTAAGGCTGGGAGTATTTCGTCTTCCACAACTGTTGTAAGCTCTGCAAGTGATTGATCATCATTTGCAATACTTAATGCTAAAATAGGGAATGCATTTAAACTAATTCTTGAAACGCTAGGCTCATTAACACCATCGGGAAGTTCAATATTAGTTAATGCATCGTTTAGCTCGTCTTCAGCTTCATCCATATTTTTTTCAAATCCGTATTCGATTTGAAGAGATGAAGCATTTTGCATAGAATTTGAGCTAACAACATTCACTCCATTTAAATTTTGAACAATCTTTTCTATCGGTTCTGTAACATGATCAGCAACTTCCTCAGGTGTAGCCCCTGGATAAATCGTTGTAACGGAAATAATTGGGGTATTAATATTCGGGATTGTTTCAAGCTTCATGTTTAATCCAGAATATAATCCAGCTACTGTTATAATAATTGTAAGCAGCCATACAGCAAATTTGTTTTTCAAAACAAAATTAATTATGCTATTCATAACATCCTCCATTTTTTAGAATCCAATTGACTATCGGGTCACAATAACTAATAATATAAATGACTAGTCAGTCACAGTCAATGAACATTTTGTTAATAAACTTTAATTTTTTTGTAAATGTTCTTATGTATACCCTGTAAAACATCATATAAAGTATAGATTTTTTTAAGCTTAATAAAGGCAAAAGTTCATACCTAGTTTCGATGTCTAGCTCCAGGCGCCATCGTCTCGAGGTTTCATAGTAAGGAGGTTAGGTCATAATGAAGGAAAAAGAAAAGAAAATTATTGAGGCCGCCGTTAGTATTTTTGCAACAAAAGGATATTCGGCTACATCGATTCAAGAAATTGTTGATGCTTGTGGCATTTCAAAAGGCGCCTTTTACTTATACTTTAAATCGAAGGATGCTCTACTACTTGCAGCATTCAAGTATCAGTTTCAATTAATTCAGTCTAAGGTCGATTCTGTACCAGTAAAAGATTTATCGCCTCGTGATGCATTTGTTCTTCAGCTAAAAACACAGCTAGAAGAAATTCAAAAAAACAAAGAATTTATTATTATGCAAACACGTGAACAAGCAATACCGATTAATTCTGAGATCGAGGACTTTATTAAAAAAATGTCTCAAAATATTGGGAGATTCTATCATAGATCTCTTCACGCAATTTATGGTCCAAAGATTAATCTCTATATTTTTGATTTAAATATGATTCTACAAGGAATTGTTCAATCGTATTTAAAACTAATCATTTTTGATTTAGGACAATTTGACCTTCATAAGTTGGCAGTCTTCGTTTTAAGACGAGCTGATGATTTAGTTGAAGGCTACTTAAAATCAGATGAGGAACCAATACTATCAGATGAATTCGTCTGTCAGTTAAACGAACAATACCCAGAGCTAACGAAGGATGATTTAATAAGAGAAATTTCACTCGTGAAAAAGAAGGTCGACAATGAAGCATTTCTCATCACACTCGATGTGATTGAAGAAGAAATAAACGAAGATTCACCGCGTTTACCCGTGATCAAGGGGATGTTAAGTAATATAAAAAATGATCCTGATTTAGAAGAACTAATTGCTATTATTGAACATTACTTTAAGCTAAAATAAAACAGGGATGAGCTATCCCTGTTTTATGATTTATTCCACTAGTTTCTTAACAGATTGACGATGGATCATTTTTCCTTTTACAGAAACCTGCTCCCATTGTCTTTCCTTATTCTTCAGTTTTGAAATCATTAAGTCCACTGCTGTTTTTGACATTTCTTCAATATCTACAGCCACTGTTGTTAGCTTAGGGTTTGTGATTTCTGCATAAATATCATTATCAAAACCAACTACAGAACAGTCTTCAGGTACTTTTATCCCTAGCGAATGAAATTTATTTATTAAATGATAAGCTACTTTGTCACAATTGCAAACAAATGCCGTCGGTAGTTTTTCAGGTAGCTGCAATTCAATCAAGTTTCCACGTTCATCACGATCATTGACTACATAATCTTGATTCAGCACAAGCTTATGCTCTAAAAGGGATTTATAATAACCTAAAAAACGATCTTGAATACTGCTTGTTGCATAAATATTCCCAATAAATCCTATTTCTGAATGTCCACACTGTATGAGATAATTTGTCATCTCATACATACCATAAAAATTATCTGTGATTACCGTATCTGCTTTTGCCTTTTCATTATAAAAATCGAGATACACAGTTGGAAAATCGATCTCATTTAATAGGTTTATATATTCATTACTGATTTGTCCTAAAATGAGCATGCCATCTACTTTTTGCTCATTATAAATCCTCGGTAAAACAAGCTGATCTTCATCATCAGTATTCAGAATATGAAGAATTCCACTATATTGGTATGAGTCAAGTGTTTTTGCAAGATGTTGATAAAATTTTAGATAGAAAGACTGTGTTTCAGTAGCAAAACGTTCAGGAATGATAACACCAATATTATAAGCCTGTCCTTCCTTCATTGCCTTTGCAAACGTATTGATTCGATAGCCCATCTCTTTCGCGGTTTCTTTTATTTTTTGCTTAAGCTCCTCGCCGACGCCTTCTTTATCGTTCAAGGCCTTTGAAACTGTAACACTACTTACACCTAATTTTGTAGCAATATCTCGCATTGTTATATGTTTCCCCAAAGATCCACCTCCACTTTTTTATAGATTAGAAAGTACCTAATTCATTTTCATAGAAAAAAGCCCCCTTAAGGGAGACTCACTTATGTATGCGACACAATTAGTTCAAGTGTACCATCTACGAGCATTTCTTTGGCATTTGCTGTTACTAGAAAATGGTCACCTCTTTGAACCGAAAGTGTTTCTTCCTTTGTTTTTACAAAACCTTGACCATTGATTACACTGCACAACAGAAAAGGTGCATCGTTTTTATGTATATATTCGCTAACAACATTCCACTTATAAACAGAAAAATACTCTTCTTCTACAAATGTCGTAATGACCGTTGAACCATGCTCTTCCTTATAAGGTTTTACTTGATTCACATCGTCGGGTACAGTTGTCACCTGAATAGCCTTTGATAAGTGAAGCTCTCTTTTCTCTCCATTTTGATCAACGCGATCATAATCGTATACACGGTAGGTAGTGTCAGAGCTTTGCTGCGTTTCCAACACAAGTGTTCCTTCACATAACGCATGAATAGTCCCGCTTGGAACATAAAAAAAGTCACCGGGCTTAATTTTTACTCTTCTTAACAAGTCCTCCCAACGACCAGAATGAATCATCGTGACCAGCTCTTCTTTTGTACGGGCATGATGGCCAAAAATCATTTCGGCCCCTTCTTTACAATCAATAATATACCAGCACTCTGTTTTGCCTAGTTCGCCATTTTCATGTTCTTTCGCATATGTATCATCCGGATGAACTTGTACACTTAAGTCTGCTTTAGCATCTAGTATTTTCGTTAATAGAGGAAAGCGATCGCCGCTTGTATGTCCAAAAAGCTCTTGGTGGTTGTCCCATAGCCAACTTAATTCCTTTCCTGCAAAGGGTCCATTTTGAACGGTACTATTTCCATTTGGGTGCGCACTAATTGCCCAACACTCCCCCGTATGCTCACTCGGAATATCGTACTGGAAGGAATCTCTTAATGTTGTTCCACCCCAAATACGTTCTTTAAAAACAGGCTTTAATTTCAGTAGCTCTACCACACAATTTCCTCCTTATCATACTAGTTCGTTATACATTCATTAAAAAACAGTCAAATAGTAAAAAGGGCTTAAATTCATTATAAGATAGGAGATAGCAATCTGGAAACAGATTCCTTAAATCGAATGGCCTTTGAACGTTGATGGTAAGCTTCCAAAGTATATTCCCGAGACTGCATAACATCATGTTGAAACTCTTCTGATAGTTTTCTAGCAATATTTTCATCATAAATAAAAGCATTTACTTCAAAATTCAGCTTAAAGCTTCTTACATCGATATTCGCTGTTCCAACAGAGGCTATTTCATTATCTACGACAATCATTTTGGCATGAATGAAACCATTGTCATATATGTACACCATCGCCCCTGAATTTAATAATTCGGCAACATATGAGAGAGTGGCCCAGTAGACAAATGGATGATCAGGCTTATTTGGAATCATAAGCTGCACTTCAATCCCTGATAAACAGGCTATCTTTAACGCATCAAGCAAGCTAGCATCAGGAATAAAATATGGTGTTTGAATGCAGACAGATTTTTTTGCGGTAGAAATCATCTTGATATAGCCATTTTTGATTTGTTCCCATTCAGAATCCGGACCACTCGTCACAATTTGCAGGCTGCTGTTCCCAACTGATATAACAGGTTCAGGAAAAAGCTTCTGTGAATAAGCAATCGTCCGCTTTTCTGTTGCTTGATTCCAATCAAGAATAAACCTTGCTTGAATCGCATGTACCGCCGTTCCTTGAATTCTTAAGTGTGTATCACGCCAGTAACCGAATGAAGGATCAAGACCTAAATATTCGTCACCCACATTAAAGCCACCTACATACCCTGTTTTACCATCAATAATAACAAGCTTCCGATGATTACGATAATTCAAGCGTAAATTAATCCATCTTAGCTTTGAAGGAAAGAACACCTCCACCTCACCTTCAGCAGCACGAAGCTCTTTGAAAAACGATTTTCTTAATCCTCTCGAGCCAAGATCATCATATAAAACTCTCACTTTAACACCTTGGGCTGCCTTCTTCGTTAAAGCCGCAATCAGCTTCTTACCAAGTTCTCCGTTTTTCAAAATATAATATTGTAAATGAATGTGATCGGTCGCCTCTTCAATATCTTTGAACAGCTGAGCAAACTTCTCATTTCCATCCGTGAAAATATCAACAGAGTTATCTTCTGTTAACACCGCATCATTGTTAATAACCTGCATATTAATTAACTGCTTATGCTGCTTGGCCGTTTCACTCTGAAAAGCAAATGTATTTTTACGAATTTCTTCAAGCTGAGTGGCCAATAGCTTTTCAATTCCAAGCTTTTTCCTGTCTTCCCATTGAAACATGTGGTATCGACTTAAATTTTGACCAAAAAGCAGATAAAGCACAAATCCTAAAACCGGAATAAAAAAGAGAACAAGCAACCACGCCCATGAAGACGGCGCATCTCTTCTTTCTCTAAAAATCATCACAATCGCAAATAAAATATTTAAAACGATAATAAAACCAAGTAATATTGATACAATATTCATGTAAATTCCTCTCATCCACAACTGATCTTTTCACAATTAGTATATCGTGAACCGATGGTAAATGTTGTATGTTTTATCGTTTATTTTCTTCAAATAAAGAAAAGTCTAAGAAATTTCAATTTAAAGTGTAATAACCACTGTGAGAACAACCCTCACTATGTTAAAATACTTCTTAATGAATTTTCAAAATATTATTTCCCATAGAGGTGAAAAGATAGGATCATGAATGAATTAGCACAAGCTTTAAACCAAGCAATCAAAGAAGATAATGAACATGTCTATAATATGTTATCCCAGCTTGGAAAGGAAATGTTCTATCCAAAGGGAATTTTAAGTCAATCAGCTGAAGCAGGCAAAAAAGCTCACCGCTTCAACGCAACAATTGGAATTGCAACAGAAGGCAATCAACCAATGCATTTCAATCACTTGCAAAACCTTTTTGGAGATCGTGTAGCACCAAAAGACTTGTATCCATATGCACCACCACAAGGGAAAGAAGAATTACGAAAAGTTTGGAAAGAAAAAATCCTAAAGGATAACCCAAGTGTAAACAGTGAGGTAGTTGGTTCTCCAATTGTTACAAACGCATTAACACACGGTTTAAGCATTGTTGCTGACTTATTCGCTGATGAAGGCACTCCGGTCATTGTGCCTGATAAATTCTGGGGTAACTACAACTTAACATTTAAAGTACGCCGCGGTGCAAATGTTGTCACTTTCCCATTATTTAATGAAGAAAACGCCTTTAATACAGCAGCATTAAAAGAAACAATTGCTGCTCAAAAATCAGCAGGCAAAGTCATTGTTCTTTTAAACTTCCCGAACAACCCAACTGGTTACACACCACTTGAGTCGGAAGCAAAAGAAATTGCAGCAGTGTTAACAGAAGCAGCTGAAGAAGGCTTAAATGTTGTTGTCTTAATCGACGATGCTTATTTTGGCTTATTCTATGAAGAGTCTATGAAAGAATCCATTTTCAGCTACTTAGCAGATGCTCACGAACGCATTCTTGCTGTAAAAGTTGACGGTGCAACAAAAGAAAACTATGTATGGGGCTTCCGTGTTGGATTTATCACATACGCAAGCAAAAGTGCCGCGATCTTAAACGCACTTGAGCAAAAAACAAAAGGGTTAATCAGAGGAACAATCTCTAGCAGCTCTCACCCATCTCAAACACTGATTCTACAATCACTAAAATCAAATGAATTTGCTGTAGAAAAAGAACAAAAATTTGCACTGATGAAAAGCCGTGCGGATAAAACAAAAGAAGTTCTGGCAAAAGAAGAATACCAAAAATACTGGACTTACTATCCATTCAACTCTGGCTACTTCATGTGCCTAAAACTTAACGGAATTGACGCCGAAGAACTCCGCCTACACCTACTAGACAAATACGGAGTAGGAACCATCTCAATCAACTCAACAGACCTTCGCATCGCCTTCTCATGCGTTGAAGCCGATGACATCGAAGAACTATTTGATTTGATTGCACAAGGAGCTGCGGATTTGGCGTAGGTTTGACTGGTGCCTGTCACCGCCCGAAGTTTGTCGAAGAAACCCTCACATCCTAGATTGGATAGGTGAGGGTTTTTTTGTGCCTGTTTTGAAGCATAGATACATTGTATTCGGAATTTCTAAGGTATAACATGTTCGAACAGGTTCCTGTCACGATACCCTCCGAATCGGGACAGAAATTCACTCATAGCACTAGTGTTTGTCCCGATATCCCCTGTATCGGGACAGAAATCCACTCATAGCACTAGTGTTTGTCCCAATACCCCCTGTATCGGGACAGAAATCCACTCATAGCACTAGTGTTTGTCCCGATACCCCCTGTATCGGGACAGAAATCTACTCATGGCACTGGCGTTTGTCCCGATACCCCCTGTATCGGGACAGAAATCTACTCATAGCACTGGCGTTTGTCCTGATACCCTCTGTATCGGGACAGAAATCTACTCATGGCACTGGCGTTTGTCCCGATACCCTCCGAATCGGGACAGAAATCCACTCATGGCTCTGGCGTTTGTCCCGATATCCTCCGAATCGGGACAGAAATCTACTCATAGCACTAGTGTTTGTCCCAATTCCCCCTGTATCGGGACAGATATCTACTCATGGCACTGGCGTTTGTCCCGATTCCCCCTGTATCGGGACAGAAATCTACTCATAGCTCGGGCGTTTGTCCCGATACCCTCCGAATCGGGACAGAAATCTACTCATAGCACTAGCGTTTGTCCAAATACCCTCCGAATCGGGACAGAAATCTACTCATAGCTCTGGCGTTTGTCCAAATACCCCCTGTATCGGGACAGAAATCTACTCATAGCACTAGCGTTTGTCCCAATACCCCCTGTATCGGGACAGAAATCTACTCATGGCACTGGCGTTTGTCCAGATACCCTCCGAATCGGGACAGAAATTCACTCATAGCTCTGGCGTTTGTCCAGATACACCCTGAATCAGGACAGAAATTCACTCATAGCACTAGTGTTTGTCCCGATTCCCCCTGTATCGGGACAGAAATCTACTCATGGCACTGGCGTTTGTCCCGATACCCCCTGAATCAGGACAGAAATCTACTCATAGCTCTGGCGTTTGTCCCAATACCCCCTGTATCGGGACAGAAATCTACTTATGGCACTGGCGTTTGTCCCGATACCCTCCTAATTGAGACAGGAATCTTAAGAATTCGGAAGTTCTGGCCCAAGATTCAGCGAATCTATCAACTTCAATTAAAAGTCTATCATTCGACAAGAATAGACATCCCCCAAAGGCAAAAAAGTGCCGCCCTCGTTGTGGCGACACTTCACATAATACACGATTAAAATTTCTCCGCTACCTTCTCAACCAATGGGTGATCGATAGGTAAGCCTGCAACTTCACTAAATGCAGCTGCTGCACCTTTTTCTTCTACCTTTTGGTTCAGCTCTAATGATTCCTGATCTTCTTGTGATACAAATTGTAATGCCGCTGCCATAACCTTTACAAGGTGTTCTGGCACTTCATTGAATTCATGTAGGTATTCTAATGCTGGTGCCACAAGACGGTCTTTTGGTCCAAGCTTACGAATTGGTGCTCTTCCAACACGCTGAACATCATCGACAATATATGGGTTAGCAAAGCGTCCAATGATTTTCTCAATGTACGTTTGATGTTGATCGGCATCAAAGCGGTATTTAGACACTAACACCTTACCTGTTTCACCAAGTGTTCTTAACACATCTTTCTTCACGTCTTCCTTCGCAATCGTTTCAGCAATGGTGTTAAGTCCAGCCAAGTTTCCTAAATAAGCAGTTGCAGCATGCCCTGTGTTGACCGTGAATAGCTTACGCTCAATATAAGCTGAAAGATTTTCAACGAAAAGTGCTTCCTCAATTTTCGGCTGTACACCCTTGATTTGTGTAGCATCAATCACCCATTCATGGAATGGTTCAACAAGGACATCTAAAAGACGTTCGTTGTTTTGATTTGGTACGATACGATCTACTGCAGAGTTCGGGAAGCCGATATGTTCTTCCACCCATGCTTGTTCTTCTTCATTCAGCTTTTCTAACACATGCTTTTTAAGCTCACTACTGCCACCAACCATATTTTCACAAGCAATGACGTTAAGTGCTGCCCCACCGATTTCCTTACGTTTTTTCAAGCCTTCTGCAATTAAAGGGGCCACAAATTTTAAAATATGTGGACCAACCGCAGTTGTTACGATATCAGCTGTAGAGATTGATTCCACAACTGCATCTGGAGATTGCTGACTGTTAATGCCTGAAACTCCTTCAACCAAAGTTTCCTGCTTTTCTTCGTTTGCAAGCATCACACGGTAAGATTTCTCTTGATTTAATTCATTGATCAACGCTTCATTTACATCAACAAATTCAACTGAATAGCCTGACTGATGAAGAAGAAGGCCGATGAAGCCGCGTCCGATATTACCGGCACCAAAGTGAGTCGCCTTCAAATTAGTTCACCTCGCTAAGAAGTTGAAGTATTTCCTCTTTCGTTTGTGCTTGAACAAGTTTTTCAACATTTTCTTCTTCAGAAAGAACAATGGCAATCTTAGAAAGAATGTCTAAGTGCTCGTCGCCTTTACCTGCAATTCCGATTAGAAGTTTTACTGTGTTACCATTACCGAAGTCAACCCCACCAGGTACTTGAATAACTGATAATCCTGAGTTAAGAACAGCTGATTTTGCTTCTTCTGTTCCGTGCGGAATGGCAACAAAGTTACCCATGAACGTTGAAGATAATTCTTCTCTTTGTAACATGGCTTCGATATAAGCTGGCTCTACATATCCTTTGTCTACTAAGATCTGACCTGTTGCTTTAATTGCCTCTGTTTTATCGCTATATTGTTGATTTAATATTATGTTTTCTTGGTTTAAAATACTCATTAATAAACACTCCTTAAGTTTTGAACAAAGTTTGAAAAATATTTTTGACTAATATATTGAATAAGACTACTTTTCGCAGCCGTTTCAAACATGGTAATACTTTCTAATGATTCAATAATGCTAGCACTGATAAAGCTCATAATCTCCAAATCCTCAGCATCTGCATGTTCAGGTGCAATGAGTAAAAGAATTCTTGAAACCTCAAGCATTTCATTGTCCATCGCACGTAAAGTGACCGAGCGCTGGAGGTTAAGTACATGAAAGCCAGGTCGGACAACTGTCTCGCTTCTAGCATGGAATAAGGCTAGTTTTGTTTCAGGTATTGCTAGCCCACCAACATGCTCACGCAGTAGCAAAGCTTCCACAATATCGTTTTCATTATGAACGAATCCTTTATCTTTTAACCTCTGACTAACAGGTGCTAGGATTGACCTTAATTGTTCTGTATTTTCTATATCAAACACTTCTAATTCCTCTAAAAGTTTTAGTAAAATGTGTGACTTACCAGTAAACTCTTGGTACTGCTCGAAGGTTAATGTTAACTTTTCTTCGTCTTCCTTTACCTCATAGAAGCTTGAACCTGTTGCTATTTCTAGCCCTTTTTCCTCAATATAATCTTTTATCTTATGTAATTCATCTGCTGTTAAAATTGGGCTAACAAGTAAGTAATCACTTGAAATGTCTTCTATAGGAATTGTAGATAAAATAAGATCATATTCACTAACATTAATATCTCTCAATTCAAATGCTGATATGTTTCTAAGCTCTGCAATATGCGGAAATTGATTATTAATCTGTGTGGCAAGCATTTTTGATGTTCCTATACCACTTGAGCAGATAATTAACGCCTTTAATTTTTTTGCGTTTTTTCGTTTATTTAGGGCTGCCCCAAAGTGCAACACTAGGTATCCAACTTCTTCATCCGGGACTTTTTCAAACGGCAAAGTTACACTTACAGCTTGTTGAAGAACTTGAAAAAGCTCCTGGTAATCTCGTTTAATTTCTTGAAGAAGTGGATTTGTAATTTTCATCCCCTGCTTTAACCGATAAACAGCAGGCTGAAGATGGGCTATCAAGCCTTGAAAAAGAGATTGATCATGCTTTAATCCTTTATCAGTAAGCTTTTCAACCTGCTCAATTAACCTTTGAACAAGATAGGCAATCCCGAAATTTTCATCCTGGATATCCATCTTACCTTCAAATCGAAGCTTTGCGCCTCTTAAATGCATCGTAATATACCCTTTTTCATCTTCAGGTATGTCGATACTAAAGGTTTCTTCAAGCTTCATCGCAATTTCATTTGCAAAAGCAAACTCACGGGATTCCTTCAGCTGATCAAGATATTCGCCCTTTATTGTGATGTTCTCACCACGCTGAATTCGTTCAATCGCAAGCGCAAGGTGAACAACTAACCCAACGTATGAGCTGTCGGCTAATGGATATGGCAAGCGTGAATTAATCGTATTAATTAGATTTTCTATTATAATGAGTTTTTCTTTTTGAACGAGACCCAGCAGTCGCTCTGAAATGGAATCAATTTTATTTGAAGATTTTCTTTCAATGTTTTCCCGGACCATTCGTAAAAAGTCAGGAACATCAAACCGGTTGGAAATCAAGCTAGTGATCGCCTTCCGCTTTGCTTCCTCCGCTCCGGTTAGCTCTATTCCATAACCTCTTCTTCGAATTAAGTTCAACCCATATTCCTGTACAAAAGGCTCTAATTTATCAAGATCATGACTAATTGTTGCGGTTGTGACGCCAAGATCGTTTGCCAATGATTGAAGTTTCATTGGCTGCTGATGATCTAATAATGTACAAAGTGCCACCATCATTCGTTCGTCAGGTGTGTATTCCTTATAATCCTGCTTTTGAATCGATATTCTTAATTCATGAAGACTACTTTCATCTCCAATAATCTTAATACCAATCCCAGCTCGTTTTACCAACTCAAGCTTGAAGTCTTGTAACACAGACTCAATATTTTTCAGATCTCTATGAATCGTTCTTTCACTTACATCAATTAAGTCAGCAAGCTCCTTAATTGTCACTTCCTGATTAGCTTCTTCAATTAAATATTGAAGAATAAGACGCTCCCTAGCGGAAACAATCATTCCCCATCAACTCGTTTCAACATGAGTTATTGACATAGTTTAATTATAAATGTGACTAGTATGTAGGTTCAAAAGATAGAAATAGCAATTTTTTCAGATATGATGATGACATTATTTAATTAGTGAATGAAAACCTGTTTCTATTTACCTTTCCCAACTTCGTATTGCGACATACAGCTTGAAAAGTGCTGTTTATTTGTGATTTTGGCGTGGTTATTTAGAATTATTTAAACTTTTCTGCGGTCTCTGAATGTCTTATCTTCGATTATTGAAATTTATCTTCGATTTTGAAGGTTTTATCTTCGATTATCCAAGTTTATCTTCGATTCTGAAGGTTTTATCTTCGATTCTGAAGGTTTTATCTTCGATTATCCAAATTTATCCTCGATTCTGAAGGTTTTATCTCCGATTAGACAATTTCCGACAACTTTCGCGACGCGCCACCCCGCCCCAACAGTTCACACCTTAAAATATAAAAAGGATGCGCTACCCAAAGTAGTCGCATCCTCCCTTATTATTTCAACTTCTCAACAATCTCATCATATTTCGGGCTGTTTAAGAAATTATCAACTGATACGTGATAAGCAGTTGGTAACTTCGCTTTTGCACGGTCTGTTAAGTCTTTGTGAGAAATAACGATATCTGCATCAGCTGGGATGTTGTTGATTGAAGTGTTTGAAACGTCAACACCTTCAATGTCTGCCTTTTTCACTTTATTTCTTAAGATTGAGGCACCCATCGCACTTGAACCCATACCTGCGTCACATGCGAAGATGACTTTTTTCACATTGGCAAAATCAAATTCTTCAGTCGAAGTTGCTTCAACTGCTACTTCAGCGCCTGTTAAGTTACCACTTACAGAGCTCTTTTTACCTTTCATTGCTTCCATTTTTGCAGTTGCTTCTGTTAGATCTTCTTCTGTTTGCTTGCTTGTTTTTAAGATTAGAGAAGCTACTAAGAATGATACCGCTGCTGCTACAATTACACCTAGAAGTACACCTACATAGTTACCTTTTGGCGTCATTGCAAGTAAGGCAATGATACTACCAGGTGAAGGACTTGCTACTAAACCTGCATTGAAGATTGAGAATGTGAATACACCACTAATACCACCAGCGATTGCTGCAAGAATTAACATAGGCTTCATTAAGATGTACGGGAAGTAAATCTCGTGAATACCACCTAGGAAGTGAATAATTACTGCACCAGGAGCTGTTTGTTTTGCAGTCCCTCTTCCAAAGAACATATAAGCTAAAAGAATACCTAAACCAGGACCAGGGTTTGTTTCAAGTAAGAATAAAATTGATTTTCCAGCACTTGCTGCTTGCTCAATACCAATTGGACTTAAAATACCATGGTTAATTGCATTGTTTAGGAATAAAACTTTTGCCGGCTCGATGAAAATACTTGCTAATGGAAGTAATCCTGCATCGAAAATGGCTTGAACTGCACCCGCTAAGACTCTGTTTAAACCTTCAACAACTGGACCAATACCCACTAATGCTGCTAGGGTTAAAATCGCACCTAAAATACCAGCTGAGAAGTTGTTTACTAACATTTCAAATCCTTGACGTACTTTGTCTTTTAAAAGTCCGTCTACTTTTTTGATTAAGTATCCACCAAGTGGACCCATAATCATTGCACCTAAGAACATTGGGATTTCAGAACCAACGATAACCCCCATCGTAGCAGTAGCACCAACCACACCACCGCGTACGTCATAAATCATCTTACCACCTGTGTATCCGATTAATAGAGGTAGAAGATATGTGATCATTGGACCAACCAATGCTGCTAATGTTTCGTTTGGCGCCCAACCTGTAGGAATGAATAAAGCTGTAATAATACCCCATGCAATAAATGCACCTATATTTGGCATAATCATGCCACTTAAATAACTACCAAAACGTTGGACCTTAACGCGAAAATCACCTTTGTTTTGATTTGTTTCCATTTATGTCACCTCTTTTTAGAATGTGTTGTTTTCTTCATGTCTTAATAATAAAGCGATTACAACGACAAAACAATTTAAACTAAACTCGATTTTGTCTGACACAATGTTGACAGAATTAATTTTGGAAAGAGTTGTTATTGGTTTGTCAATAGCTAATATTGTCGAAAACACTTTATTCTATTAACACTTTTCAAATTTTTTTCATTAACAAAGAAGCGAATCTGATAAAATTCTATCAGGTTCACTTCTTTGAAAACGCAATATTTTATATTATTAACAAACATCCATCTCTTTTTGAACTTTCTTATTTTCATGAAACAATTCCCCTCTTTCTTGCGTTATATAATTTTTTGCAAGCCAAAAAAAGCCCAGAGTCTACGTGTGACTCTGAGCTTTCCACTAATTAATAACTTTTGATATTAAAACAGAAGGATTTTCTGCAAGATTCAATTCTTTACCACTATCTAAAAAGCGAATAACTGGTCGTTGTAAATGATTTTTTATTCCGATCACAATCGCCTGCTCACCTGTATATAGTTCCACTTTTGTACCAGGTAGATAAGAAGGAACACTGTTCACAAATGCCTGAACTACTTTGTGAGAATATTCATCATCACTTTTAGTCATAATCAATTCTAACGCTTCATGTGGAGGAAGTTTTTGATTTGAAAGCATATGATCATACAAGTTTGCTATCCCACAAATTTGTGGAAATTCTAGTACTTCTTTGTCCTTAAGTCCCCTAGGGTAGCCTTTTCCATTTAATAGCTCATGATGTTGAAACGCAACATGGGCAGATAATAAACTAATTTCGCGACTTTCCTTAATTACCTCAAAGCCTTTTGCAGGATGTTCTGTTTCTTGATCTGTTATAGCCTTTCCGATATCATGAAGCAACGCTCCAATGGCAAGATCTCTTAACTGAACAGGAGAATAACTCATTTTCTTTGATATTTGTAAACATAACAATGCCACGTTTACTGAGTGAGCATATTTTTCCAATCCTTCTGAAATAGAGGTTGTTGGGATTAAAATGATCGTTTTAAGAGCATTTACTTCTTGGATAAGAGTCATGGCAGCCTTTTGAATAGCTACGACATTTAATCTTTTTCCTTTTTTCACATCTTCAAATGCTTCTTGCACAACAGCAATAATATCCATCCAAGTTGGCATGTCCAGCATTTCATCTAATGTAATTCCATATGACTCAGCATCTTCTACCACAAGGGTTGTTACTCCAATTTCTTTAATACGTTCCAAATAGTTAGGGTGAATCGTACGTCCTGCTGCTAAAAGGATCCGTCTCATCCGATCATAAACAGGCATCGCCAATTGCATGGCCTGTGGGTTGTAATCCTCTATATCAATAAATCTCATGATATCCTCCTTGTTGCTACTCATCTAACTCGTATTACTAACTTATATCATATTTACGTTTATAGTTGAAGGGAAAAAGGAGTTGCCTTGGCAACCCCTAATAAAAGCATTACTCATCTTCATCTTCTTCTTCTTCTTCATCTTCTTCATCTTCTTGTTCTTTCTTTTTACGCTCTTCTGCTTTTTTACGTGCTTCTTCTTGCTTCTTTAACTCTTCTCGCTCACGTTCTTCCGCTTTCTTACGTGCTTCTTCTTGCTTCTTTAACTCTTCTCGCTCACGTTCTTCTGCTTTCTTACGTGCTTCTTCTTGCTTCTTCAGCTCTTCTCGCTCACGTTCTTCCGCCTTCTTACGTGCTTCTTCTTGCTTCTTCAACGCTTCTCGCTCACGTTCTTCCGCTTTCTCACGTGCTTCTTCTTGCTTCTTCAGCTCTTCTCGTTTTTGTTCTTCCACTTTACTCTCAAGCTCTTTACTAGAAGACTTTTCTTTTTCCTCTTCTTCGTTATCTTCTTCTACAGATACCTGTTTACTTTCATTTTCTATCTCCGTAGTCTTTTCTTCGATTTCTTCATCAATCTCTTCTATCATTTCTTCTGTTTCTTCAACAACATCCTTGCTTAGTTCTGCAAGCTCTTTGTTATACTCTTCTTCATCAATTTCTCCAGAAGAAAGCTTTTCTTCTAACTCAACTATATCTTCAGTCATTTCAAGCTCTTTCTTCTCTAGCTCAGCTAATTTTTTGTTTATTTTTTCCTCTAACTTTTCCTGTGCCTTTACAATATTTTTCTGAAGTGCCTCTTTAGCCTTTGGGTTTTCTATCTTTTCTATTGCAGCCTTTAAGGCAATAATGTTTGCTGATAGTTTTTCTTCTAGTTCAGCACGAAGAGAATCTGCCGTTCCATCTTCCTCAACAGTTGTTTCAGCTGATGGCTCCTCATCAACAGAGTCTGTTTGAGTTTCTTCTTGTTCTTCATTTTCAGTCGTTTCATATTTTGCTAATGCAGATTCTTGTTGCTCGATCGCTTTTTGAAGAACCTCATTGGCTGCTTCCTCTTCACCCTTCGCAATTAAAGCTAACGCCTCTTTAATCCGTTCTTCTGCAAAGCTAGCAAGCAATGATGCTTCCTTCTCTTCATCTAATGTAAAAGCCAATTGAACATTTTCTAATAGTTTTTTAGTAAAATAGAAGAAATCACCCGGAAGTAGCGATGGTGTACTCGTTTCCAATTCTAATTCGTCTGTTTCTACTGCTTCCTGGTCTACTGCTTCAGTTTCACCTTCTGTTTCTACTGCTTCCTCGTTTACCGCTTCAGTCTCATCTCCAGATTCCACTGTTTCCACATTCTGTTCAGAAGTTTGTTCTACTTGTTCAGTTGCTTCCTCTTCTACTGGACCATCTGTTTCTGCAAATGCAGGTCCTGTTCCTAGAGTAAACGCTAGTGCTGAAACCAAAACACTTGTTGATAAAACATTTCGAATACTTGTCAACATAAAAAACCCTCCAAATATAGTAATTAGGAAGGATTAAGAAGCAACTCATATGAGTTCATTCTCCATCCTTCAGCAATCCAGCCACCATAGATTTCTCCTTAGGTCTGTGACTTTGCGTCTCCATTTTTCAATGGATTTGCCTTTTTCAAATGAAGAACTTACAAAGTTCGACATTTTCTAGTTTAACTATACCATGTGAAATACATTGAATATAGTTTTAATTTCTTCCAATCGTTTCTTTAGAAGGAATTAATTACGCACGAAAAACCCGTCAATAAATATCGAAGGGCTTTTGTTAGCTTGTTGTATATTCGATCTTAGAATCCGCTAGATTTCCTATAATGAATTCTGCAGCTTCCTCTATTGCCTTACAAGAAAGATTTATTATTGAACAACCTACTTTTCCCATAATGTCTTCAGCATATTGTAATTCTTCCTGAATCCGTTCAATTTTTGCATAACTTGAGTCCGAAGATAACCCTAAATGCTTCAATCTTTCTACCCTTATTTCTCTTAGTTTCTCGGCTGACATCGTTAACCCGAAGCATTTTCCTTTTGATAGCTTAAAAAGTTCTTCAGGAGGAGAAACCTCAGGGACTAATGGGATATTTGCTACCTTAACCATTTTATGAGCCAAATACATCGACAATGGTGTCTTTAAAGTTCTTGAAACACCGATGAGAACGATATCCGCCTCCTTGATTCCACGCATATCCTTTCCATCGTCATATTGCACAGCAAATTCAATGGCTTCAATTCTACGAAAATAGGAGTTATCAGGTCCTTCTATTATACTTGGTTTTTGTACTGGTTGTTTATTAAGCTTATTTGCAAAGGTCTCCAATAGTGGACCAATTAAGTCAATCACCGTAACGTCTTCTTCATTCGCTTTATGATCAAAATGCTTTTTTAATAGCGGAGTAAAGAGTGCATAGGCAATGATAGAGTTGCTTAGCTTCGCGAGAGCAATCAGATCATTTATTTCTTCCTTATTTTCTATATAGGAGATTGTTTTAATGGTAACCTCTGTTCCGATAAATTGGGCAGCAACAGTTTTGACCAACAGCTCTGCTGTATCACCCAGTGAATCAGATAGAACATAGACAATGTCTTTTTCATTCACTTAAAATCACCTATTCTTTGAACTTATTATCTTCTGAAACATTAGCACATTCATCATGCCTAAGGTAATATACTGCTTACTCATACTCCTGAAAACTTCATGATTTATTTAGTAAAATCTACTATTCTGTTAACGATACTTGAAATCTTTGAAATCGACAAAACTCTACAAATATCGGGTAGTGACAGGCACCAAAAACTACTTCGCTAACCCCTGAGTCTTCAACGTTTCTTCAAGAGTAGAGATTACTTCTGATTCGTCTTCGCCGTTGGCAATAATTTTTATTGTTGCGCCTGATGGGATTCCGAGTGACATGACACCCATTATAGATTTTAGGTTTACTTGTTTTTCTTTGTATTCTAGCATAACCTCTGACTTGAATTTTGTTGCTGCACCAACTAGGGCTGTTGACGGACGTGCGTGAATACCTGCTTCATCAATGATTGTATACGTTTTTTCTACCATGTTAAATCCTCCATTAGCTTGTTTTTTCTAAATTTTATACATAATAAATAATGGGACGATCTACCGAAATATTTCGTCCCAATCGCTACATATTTAATCTAATAGTGCTTTTGCTGTTTGTTCATCTGTTATTAACACATGAACAAGCTTGCCTTCCAAAGCAGCTCTAATCGATTTTACCTTCTCTAGACCACAAGCTACGCCAACAACAAGAGGTATTTCTCTTAGTTTTTCTAATTCTAATGAAATCACTCGTTCGTTCCAAGAGCTGCTTGATGGTTTTCCTTCTTTGTTAATAAAGTTGTAGCAAATATCGCCTACCACATCTGTATCATCAAAATACTCGGTTTGCTCTTGACCTAAATACGAATGAACCATCGTTGAATGCTCAGGTGTAGCTCCAATCCCTACGATGGCAATATTAGACTTTTCACCCATCGTAAAAATTTCTTGAATGGATGTTTGTCTCATGAAAATGTCACGGGCTTCTTTAGAATCAACCATAACCGGGGCATGCAAAAGTCTGTATTGAGCTTGTAGGCTTTCTGCAAACTTTGCCACAATATGATTAGCGTGGATATCCACTCGCTCATTTCCCATTCCACCTACGATTGGTACAAATGTAACAGATGGAAAATGCTGATTTGTTGGAAGCGCTTTAGCCACCTCATGTAAAGTGGTTCCTGAAGAGATTCCAATTGTCTGACCATCACGAATCACTCTTAACAGATATTTACTAGCCGCAGCACCGAGACGGCTTTTGGAAGATTCATTCCCTAGATTCGGCACACATACTACTTCACGTAACCCGTACATGCGCTCGATCTTTCCTTCCAGCTGTCTGAAAGGATGAATCGTTTCATCATGAATGATAATTTCTACAATTCCTAGCTCTCTTGCTTTTGCAAGGTATTTTGAGATCAATGAGCGGCTAACCCCAATCTCATCAGCAATTTGAGATTGGGTCGCTCCTTCCTCGTAATACATGTGAGCCACTTTTACAAGTAATCTTCTATCTTCAAAAAAGGACAAAAACTTTACCCCCTTGCTACATTACCCCTTGAATTCAATAACGCTTCCATCTTTGAACTGAGGAAGTTTAAAAGGGCTTGCGAAAACTGCACCCGGAAGAACCTCTTCATTTGGCTCTGAAAAATAGATGGAAATATGACCAAGCTCTTTTAAGTTATTGTTTGCAGCAGAACCAACTGCTGTGATTGTAAATTCTTCATCATCTACTTGGAACGTTCCACCAACTGTAATTGGTTCAGCAGAACTATTTCCTTCAAGTTCATGAATAATAGACACTTCTTTTAGCTCTTGTGGTGCTTGTGGACCAAATAAAATACAAACTTTATCTTCTTCAAATGATAAGGCTAATGCTCCAACTTCTTTTACGATACTTTTATACACAGAGATCCCTCCACTATTCTAGTTAATTTCGATACTTTTAGTTTACTCATACATTCCAAAACTAGCAACATAAGCGATTACAACTGCTAAAACTCCTGTAATTAAACGGCTGTATAATACCGCAGGAACACCATATTGAACGGTTTCAGGCTTTGCTTCACCAAGTGATAACCCAACTGGTACGAAGTCAGCACCTACTTGACCATTGATTGCAAATAACGCAGGTAACGCAAACTGTGGTGGAATATTACCAGCAGCAATTTGTGTACCGATTAAAACCCCAATAACTTGGGCGATAACGGCACCAGGTCCAAGAACTGGTGATAGAAATGGCAATGTACAAATGATCACGATGATAATTAATCCCCAAAGTGAACCAGCAAGTGGCGTCATCAAGTTAGCAATCACATCACCGATTCCAGTGTAGTTAATAATCCCAATTAACATACTAACAAATGCCATGAAAGGAATGATATTTTTAATCAGCATGTCAATTGAATCACGGCCTGCTTGATAGAAAGTTCCTGTTACTTTTCCAATTCCTCTTGAAAATCTCATTAAGAAATTGTCGTTACTTTCACGATTTTCTTGCTTTAATTTTTCATAGTTTTCTTTAAAGCTTTCTTTATCACTAGTATCAAACTTTGCTTCTGCTGCTGCGCTTTCTTGACCTGCAGCAACCTCAGATTCATCTGCTACTTTAATTTCTTTCTCAGTTACACCCGATACAAAGATATCTTCTTTAATATGTTTAGCAAGCGGACCTGAAGGAGACGATGCTAGAATATCAACTGTTGGAATACGCTTCATTGGGTAAAGACCAATTCTTGCTGTTCCACCACAGTCAATAATAACACACATCATTTCATCCTCTGGAACTGAGTTTTTAAATCCGTCTACAGCTTCTGTTCCAGATAATTCTGCTATTCTCTTTGCAACAGGGTGAATGCCTCCCCCTGTTATTGAAACAACCTTTACTTTTTTTCCTTGTGGCTCAATGCGAAGACCAGTTCCCCAACCGCCTGGACCTTTATCAACAAAAACAGCTCGTTGTGACATGATGTAAACTCCCCTCTCTTAAGAATTCGCTTCCATTTTTCTGGCAAGATATTTTGTAATAAGCTCTGTAATCACACCGCGCATGAGTATAATGACGATACCTACTAAGAAATAGCGAACAGCTAGCTCTGACATAGAATAACCAGCCTGTGCAAGACCGTTTGCAATTCCTAAATAAACAAACAGCTCCCCTGCATTTGCATATGGAAATAGTGCTGTTACAGGATGTAAAAATGAAACTAATGAATCATAAAACGCTGGTTTTTGTTTTTCTGGTAAAAATCGCCCAAATGTATAGGCCATCGGATTTGTTAGTAATAAGATCGATAAAATCGGCATTAATGTATAACGTAAAATTGTATATTTTGCCGCAAACTGAATGGCTTTGTTTACGCGTTCTTCTCCAACAAATTTAATCATTGCATAAGTGAATGTTAATAAAACAACCAAGGTTGGGACAATCCCTGTTAATAACCCCATAAATGTTTCTCCACCGGCATCAAATAAACCGATAAAATGTTCTCCAAACCATTGAATCCATTCCATTACCTTAAGCACTCCTTCCTATTAACCCATAGATATATTTTTCTTTGATATTGATAACAATGCACTCTCAGCAGCCTTTGCAAGAGCTGCACTGATTGCAGGCATTTGTTTACGCTTTCTTTTCTTGTCTCCAGAATCAACTTGAACACTGTCCAGAACCGCACCTACATGTTGACCTTTATACATCTCCAACTCTTTAAACTTAGATAGAACTGAAAAACCATTTACAATATAGCACTCTTGAATCATATATTCGTTATTTACAACGATCATCGCAATTGCACCAGGTCTGAACTGTCTTCTTTCCATACCTGAGAATAAATAATAGCCTTCTTTTTGTTTATAACGACTTATAATCTTATCCATACTTTTGCGATAATATCTTACTTGTATAAACGTTAGTACATATTGAATCACTAATAAGCAGCAAAGAATAATGGCAATTTTCATAAGAAGTTAATCACTCCTATCTATTTAAGATCAATCTTTAGTTGTTGTTTTTTCATTAGATGGGTCGCTTCCCACAGGGTGTGTGGTGAACCTCCTCGGCGTACCTATGAGGCTCACCTATCTTAAAACGTTATGTTTTTAAGACATTCTCATTGCTCCCGCAGTAATCTAGTAACATCTTTATTATTCAGTAGGAAACAGGCGATCTTGAAGTGATCTTAACTTCCAAACAGTTGTAGAGTGGTCTAGTTCTACGTCTTCTTCTGTTAAGAATTGACCTTCTTTGATATCTTTCTTCGCCACTACATTTCCACTGATTAAACCAATTGGAATATGACCGTTACGTTTTAGTTCTTGGTGTGTTTCAAGAACACCACGTACGCAATAACCACCGATACCATCTAATGCTTCACCAGCTTTGATATCTTTTTTCGCTACTGCCACTGTATCAGAAATTGGTGCACCTAATGGATGAATAGATGAATCATGCTCTAATACCGCTTTCGCAATTGAAATTGGTGTTTCAAGGCTTGCTAAGTGATATGGACGATATAGAATATGGTGATCACGGTCGCCAACTTTCAATAAGTAGTTTAACTCATGTTGTACACCTTCATTTTGTCCTTTAACAATAACAAATACCCCAGGAGCTAAACCATCTACATATTCAACTACACCATAGTTGTTTAAAACTCCGCCTCGTTCTTTAAGATCTAAATCGCTTACAACTGAATCAAGATCTCCTGCGATCCCGTGCATACCAACTACGTCTGGAACAAAGCCAATCGCATTTGATAATAAGTTCATTTCAGCCATTGTTTTTGTACCATCTTGGAATGCTGCTAGCATATGTGCAGACATTTTCTTTTGAGCTGCTTCTTCTTTAGCTGTATCAGGATTTGCTGTTACTTTTAATTTGTTGTTTTTCCCTTTACCTGCAACAAGTACTTCCATACCCATTGTTTTCGCGAATTCAAAAAGCTCAACTGTTGCCGCTGGCTCATCGCCTGCAGACCCGCTGTAAACTAATCCAGCATTTTTAAATTGTTGATGCATGATTGAGCCAATTGTGATGTCCACTTCTACGTTTAATAGAACAAGATGCTTTTTCGCTACTAATGCTTCTAGAGAAATATTTGCTCCAACTTCTGGAATACCCGTCGCATCTACGATTACTTCTACATTTGGAGAGTGAATCACTTCTTTAAAATCATTTGTTACAACAATTTGTTCTTTTTTAGAAATTCGTGATAAATAAAAATCTTCTGCTCTTTTTGCTGCATCTAAGTTAATATCACTGATTCCCGCCACACTCATACCTGGGATTGTTGAAATTTGTGCAATCATACCAAATCCCATTTGTCCTGCTCCGATTACTCCGACTCTAATTGGTTCGTTTGCTCTTTCTCTTTCAAGTAACTTCTGATAAATTGACATGTTCTGTATCCTCCCTAATATGTTTCAAGTATTTTTTGATTCTCTTAATCTTGCAACTACACATTCATGTAGGCGTTTACTTTCAATGCCTACCAAATCAGCAAGGTAGCTCTAACATAGCAGCCGTTTAAAATGTTTTTCAATGTGACAAATTCTCTTTTTAACTATCAAAGTATCATTTATATAACATATGTTTTATTTTCGTGTCATATGACACGATAGTTAACATTTGTTAATTGGTATGGGTTTATTGTAAAATGGATTGTAAGGGTTGTCAATAATAAATTAAAATATGTTTAAGGTCATTTTAAGCTTTTCAGAATTTTTTGTTGGATTAGATCCGTAATAATGACCACAACCAAGCACTTATAGAAAGGTTGATAATAGTGAATAGAAAAGACTATTATTATGATAAAAATGCGCCAGAGCCTAAAACAATTGTTCCTGCTGTTTCTGCAGTCATTATTAATAAAACCAATCAGATATTACTTCAAGAACGTGTTGATAATGAGAAATGGTCACTACCTGGAGGTGGCATGGATCCAGGGGAAAATGTGGAGCAAGCAATTATAAGGGAAGTTAAAGAAGAAACTGGCTTAGATGTTAAAGTCATAAAGCTCACGGGTATCTATAGTGATCCCAATCATGTGATTGCATACGAAGATGGTGAAGTGAGGCAACAATTTTCTATCTGCTTTTCATGTGAGGTAACAGGGGGAACATTGGTCACAAGTCATGAGTCAAAGCGTGTAGCATTTGTTTCTTTAAGTGAACTCGATTCATTAAATATGCACATCACCCAAAAGATACGGATCCGGGATGCACAAAACAATCAATCAGAGGCATATATTCGTTAATAAAATATTTAAATAGATTTCTGCCGTTTATTGGGTAAAATAGTAGTAACGAGATGAAAAAAATGGTATGTATTTGTAACAAACGTTCATTTCCTACTACATAAAGCAAGGAGAGGTTGAGATGAAGGTTTCTGAAATGCACGCAAAACTGTATTGCCTTTCATGTAATGACGACACGTCCCATGTCATCACTTACGTTAATAGCAAAATAAACGGAATTCAATGTGAAGAATGTCACCGTACACAAGCGTTAAAAATGAATCTTGTTAAAGAATTTCAAAAAGAAGTGTATGAGCGAATTTCCACAAAGCCTGTGAGAATCACTCAGGAGTATAAAGAAGATTTAAGCAAATTATTAGCAAGCCTGCCAATTCGAATATTGAGTAAGCCATACCGACTTATGCGCTATTTGAATGAGACTCGGAAGGTGTTTAAGTTGTATAGAGATAAGGAGGGGTAATAAAAAAGCCAGAAACCTACTGGCTTTTTTATTTTGTTTCCCAGACCCTTACCACTCATTAAAACTCTTCGCTTCATGATAATGAACGAATCCATACCGACTAGAAAGCTTCTTACTTCGACTACCATCACTAAAAGACAAAGTAAGCACTTTGAAATCTTGTTTCTTTTGTAGAGTTTTCAAATCTTTTAATCGGTCCTTTGCCCAATCATCATTCGAAATGTTTCTCGGTTCAAAGTCTTCCCACATCATTCCGTCCATGTAGGTATGGGTGTAATCTCGAAACAGATTGATTCCCCAGTTTTGTATGAAAGAAATATCTCCATGTTTTTTGATGACTCGTTCCATCAACAAAACAAAACTTTTCGCCTGCTTTTTGTATTCTGCTTTGTTCGTGTAATAAAATTGATCATCAATGTCTCCTACAGTATCTAGGAAGATCCCATTAAACCCTTTATCAATTCCTTGTTGTTCAATTTCCTCAAACAATACATTTTGATAGTGCTTAGAGGTTAGATTCATTAAATATGAGTCCCATTCTTCAAAATAAACTTTTTTACCATTTTTATAATAATAATCTTCCTTTTTAATTTTACTCATACGATTTTTGTTCCAAGAATCAGATTCCATGACAGACACATATGCATAAAGCTGTACCCCTTTTGCCTGTATTTCTTTTACAAGCTCCTTTGTGTAATAAAGAGGTTCAACAATCACTACATCATAAGCAGCCATTTGGCTTATAATCTGTTTTGTTGGTTCATCATAAAAAACCTTGTATGATTTCATGTTGTTTAATGGATTAGGCATTCCAATTGATTTAGATATTGACCCAACTGTTGAAGAACAAATAAGGAAAACAACACACAATCCCAGTACTTTACGTGTGAGCAAAAATATCCCTCCAAACGTTACCATTACCGAAGCCCTATTAGTAGCTTCACTAATACTTGTACAATTTTTTCACAAGTGGAACAAACAGTTTTGCTTTTTGAAGCATTTGTCCCTGGGTAAATGCAAAATAGTCAACATGTTTTATAAATGTGATTAACCGAAGAGAAGAATAGATAAAGGCAATGATTGAACCGATACAAAAGCTTAATCCGTATCCACTTATTCCCATTGGTAAAAACGCAATCGATAGAAGCAAAATACTTCCAAAAAACAAGACAGAGATAATCATTGCTCCTTTATGATCTTCAAAGTAAAGCAATAAAAGCTGAAAAACTAAAATCATAGCGTTAAAATAGGCACCTACGATTGTTAGACGTAACATCGGAACAAATTCAGGACTCGCATTTAACCATGAACCAATCCAACTAGCACAAATTAAAAACAGAACAGTCACAACCCCCTGATTTCTCAATAAGCGAAAAACTTCTTCCTTTAAGACTGTGATCATTCTATCCTTTGAACGAAGAATTTGCTCTAAGCTTCCACCCTCGTTTATATATCCGTAAAAACTCCGATATCGATCATAAAATCTAGTTTCGACCGAAATGACAAAGAACATAAGTGTTGGGATGATCGTTAAATATGACCAAAATACAGCAACATCATACATTCGATTAAATAAAAACACATCGTACAACTGACTCGAACCTTCTCCGAACCATATCACAAAGTTTGCTATCCATAAACCAGCCGTGTACAGTGTACCGATTACGACGAACCTTGGAAAATAGTCCACATACGTTAAGTACTCAAGTGGGCGTTCCTCCCCTTTGTAGGCAAAGGTTCTGGAAAGCACAACAAATAAAATACTCAAAGTTAAAAACATCCCTAAAATGAACGGGATATACAAGATGCTTACCCCTTGAAAGACTGAAACTTTATCAAAATTTAAAACAAAAGCAAGAGCAAGTTCACCTAGTACAATCACGAGTCCTCCGAGTAAAAATGCTGTTGAAACACTTTTATAATCTTTTAGAGCAGTAATAAACATAAATGTGTTCCAGATTAGAAGCATGATCATAAAAAACATCCCGATAATCAACTCTAGATAAATAGGTAATGGCGACAGAATCAAAAATACAAAAAATAAAATGATCGCTAACAGCAAAGAGGTTTTGGTTAATCCAAGATAAGATGGAATCACTCGTTCATATTTCACTTCGTATAATTGATCAGCCAAATAACGCGTTAATGTTAGCTGCTGCACACTAAAAATAAGCTGTGAAAAAATGAAACAATAAGATAAAGAGATTGTCAGCAATTCCCTTGTTTCAATCGGAAAAGTAGGAATGTTTCCAATGATCCACTGTGTTAAAGAAAGGGAAAGAATAATAATAAGCCATGGACCTGATGTAACAAGCACAGAAAAGCCATATGCTTTAAGCCTAGAAGAAAAATAATCTTCTTTAAACAGTTTTTGTAACTGAAATCCGATTCCAGCCATTTATTCTTTCCTCCCTTCGTAAAGCTCTAAGTAAGAACGAATCACATCGTCTTGTTGGTAAAACTTTAACACTCGTTTCCGTCCAATTTTCCCCATTACTTTTCGTTTTTCTTCATTTTTCTGCATCCATATAAGAGACTCAACTAGCTCACCAACATCTGTTGGGGTGAAGACAAGTCCAGCTGTCCCTAAGGTATCGACGTTTGAACCTTTTATCAATTCCATACAAGATCCAACATCTGTTGAAATACACGGTACTTCATACGAAAAAGCTTCTAAAATAGATAATGGTTGTCCTTCAGATAAGCTACTCAATACCTTCACATCAAAATCTGGAAGATATTCCGAAACGTTCACTTTTCCAAGCAATGCTACATGTTCCATTAATCCTAACTGCTCCAGTAGCTCAAGACATTCAGCAACATATTCTTTATCTTCATCCATCGGCCCTAAAATTGACCACTTAAACGCGATTCCTCTATTCTTTAATTCCCTTGCTGCATAAAGCATTGTTTTTATATCTTTAATTGGCACAACCCGGACGATCGAACCAATATGAAAAACATCTCTTTGTTCTGAATCAGGCACAGTCTCAGGTGGTATCACACCATTAGGAATAATCATAAGTTTTTCCGGAACAGCACCCTTTTCCTTTTGCACTCGACTATTTCGTTCAAATAAAGTAATAATGTGATCCGCATGATGATAGGAAATACTCCCAATATGGTGAAAATAATCCATCCACCTTTGTTTAAACACAGCTGGAATCCATTCACTTAACAGGATCTCTTCTTCGCGCTCCCTAGTGTAAATACCATGCTCCGTTAATAGATAAGGAATACCCTGGTGAGAGGCGAGTGCTGCTGCTAATATCCCCGCATAACCAGTAGACGCAGAGTGAATAAGATCAATATCTGGAAACTCACGCTTTAACAGAGTAAATATTGGCATATACATTCCTTTCATCATGTAGAAAAATTCAATAAAATTATGAACCTCTTGTTCTTGGCTTGACCTTTTAACAATCTCCCAAAAATACCTGCTATTAAAAAACGTATCAATATCGTCTTCCATCGCAATTTCGTGAATGAGCTGTAACACCTCACGAGATGTGTTTTTCATTTGAAAAAGTGAAAACAACTGCTCAAGCTCACTTTTCGTAATCCTTCGTTTCATTTTTTTCTTAATAGTTCGTTTATTTTCAATTTGAAGCTGAAAAATGCTTACATTTATAACATTTTCAGGAAGCTCATATTGATAAACTTGCTTTTGACTTGGAGGAATAATCGCTAAAATCACAAATTCATGCTGTGGCATTCCCTTTATTAGCCCTTGCACCCAACTGGATACACCGCCACTAATAAACGGATAGCTACCTTCACACACAATTCCAATTTTCATGATGTTATTCGACTCCCTGATATTTTGACGTGATCGGTATTACGATTGGCAGATTGGTTGCTTTAATTTGGTAGATTGGCAGAGTTTCGTGAGTGTGATAAGCTTGGTAGTCTGCTGATTTTCCCGAGGTAATTTCCTGCCCCTCTTCTAACTGAACGGACACATTAATTGGCGATGGCATATTTTCTCCACTGATTTCTATAAAATCTTTCCCATAGGAAATTTGAACATTACCTTGTAAGTACTTTTCCATATAGGCAGCTGCATCTGTTGCTCTATAGGGCATTAAAATAGGATATTTCTCATCTACTTTTGTTAAGAAATCCTCAAACTCCTTTTTCATTTCTTCCCATGTAAATGTATAATTTCGTGAACGTTCAGCATCAATCAAATCATCTGGATGAACGAAATGAGTAAATACACCAAAGTTCGCCAATCCATCAAAAGCTAGATTTTGTTCGCTATTTGCTACAGAGTACCCACTTGAAAGTCTAGGCAGATGGAATATATCTCCTTCCCCCTTATCCTGTTCAAACTCTTGTATAAAAGCACCCAACATGTCTCCTGCGTAAAGTGACGATATAACCTTTAAATTTGGTAAAGCTTCTTTAATAGCTTCTAATCCCGTTGGACCAATAACATTTGATGGGGGAACATAGGAGTTAAATGAACGATCTGGATAATACTCCTCATAGAGGTCATTAAGAATATTGATCCCTCTTTTCATTTCCTCTTTGTTCTTCCATGGATGATAACCTAACGAGGAATCAATTTCTTCATCCTTCGTCACTAGAGATTGGTGATTATATCCATGAAAACCAATTTCATACCCATTTAAAATTGAATCCCTAGCATAATAAAGTAACTGCTTTTTATTTCTTGTGATAATATCACGTTTTGTCTGGCTAAGAGATTCACTATAATTTCCGATCATAACATTTGTATATAATAAGTCGTGCTCCTCTGCAATTTGCTTCATATCCTCCCACCATACTTGTTGAAAGAATTCTGGCGGCTGCATACGATATTGCTCAGCATAGTAATTCGCTTCTTTTTTCCAAACTTCAGGAAAGGGTGCTGGAAAGTCATCGATGAATACCGTCTTCACACCTGCCATAATATGAACCTTTTGAGGTAATAGTTCAAGCAACGTTTGCAAAAATATCCCCCTCGAAACTTTAGCGGACAGCCATGTTCCATTCCAATAGCCGATTTGGCCTTTAGAGTATGAATGCGTCCAGTATAACGGTATATTTTCTGATTCAATATGAACATCAACATCATCCTGAAGCTCCACATCAAGACTGTTATTCACAACATTTTCATATGACTCATGCCCCAAAAAATGATGTTGAATTCGCTGATTTAAAAATTGGTATCCATAAATTGAATCCGTAAACTGATAGATTTCTTGAATACCCACAACATCATTCCACTCTCGATTATAAAACCGTTTCCCTATATAGAGCTTTCCACCATTTTCAACAAATGCTTTTATATCATTTAACGGTAATCGTTCGCTTTTCTCCTCCGCAGTAATTAAAACTGTATAAGGAGACGGTTCAATGGTTTGAATCTCATTGGGCTCAATAATTTTATAAGGAAGCTTTGCGTATTCTAAGGCATAACGAAAATTATCATACTGTAAGTTTTCTTTATTCTGAGGATTTACTAAATAAAACTTGGGTGTAACAGAATTTCCTATAGACGATTCTCCAGAAACCAACTCAATGTTTTGTTCTTGAACAGCCACCTGTGTTGATACCAAGCCGGGATGTACTCGTAACGTCTGAGAAATGACAATAAAAATGATTGAGGCTACAATAATACCAATTATTGTCCACCTTAACTTTTTATCTATTGTGACCATAAAAAATCCACAACCTTTTGAAAGGACTCTGATGACTGTGAAATCATTTGTTGATCCTGTACTTTTTTCATATACCTTTTTGCTTCCGGCCATTGTTCATGGTTTACCAATAAAACGATAAGAGATTCATAGAATTCCACTGAATGTGGAAAAAGGTTTATGCATTGTTTATAAAAGGTTTGTAATTCAGTAAAATCAACCTTTAGTCGCTTATAAACTTCCCCTAAATCTCGGTGTCCCTGCTCTTCTTCTGGAAATAGCTGTACCATTTCCAGAAGAAGTTCCCGATGAAACGTTAACACCTGTTTTTCATCTTGAATATCTAGTAAATCACTATTCCAATAAGCTAGATATGCTTTTGAAAGCTGTCTGTAGTAATCTAATGATTGCTTTGGCAGAGATTGCTGTATAAACCGAATCTTCTTTTGATGGCGATCTTTTAATAAAGTAAGCGTTGTTGAAGCGTAATGAGATAACTCTGATTGACTATTTTTGATCGCCCTTTTTAAATACATTCCCTGGCTTTTTTCTAAATACTCCAGGTGCTTTGTAATAAATGCCTTTGTTACTTGATCATTTTCACTTTCAATGCTCATTGATATTGGAAGAACTTCAATTGAATCTCTAGCTTCCTCCCTTAGCACTTCATAGGAAGTAACATCAAACTCCAAATATTCATCATAATCAATCAAGTTCTTATCGCTTGTTTTCCGTGACAGTGGGTAAATAATGAGACTGAAAAGGAGCCCAACAACAGGGAAAATAATGGAGGTAATTGTCAACCATTCTAGTAATCCTTTATACTCCTCATCTACTCTTTTTTTCAATAAACGACTAGCAGCATAAACAACTATGATATAAATGGCATATACTAGAAAGTAAAAATTAAGAAACATTGGACTCCACCTTTGATGAAATCGATGTAATGATCCGTTTTTTTATAGAGTCAGCATAGCCTGGATCTGTACCAGGTAATAAAAAGTGAACCGTCGCAGACTCTAAATCTAAGCCAATGACATCAATTTCACGTAGTGTTTTTACAAGATATTTATTTAAAAACTGAAGCAATTCTGGAGAAGTTCCTGGAATTTTTGATTGAAAGATTGTGTAAGGCTGTTTCGTTAATTCTTTTCGTTCTTTTTCTATGCTTACGTATTCTTCAAAGAATTCCATCTTATAAAAACTTGTTCCTTCAACAACAGCGGACCCTTTAAGATCTTCTTCTTGTTTCATCGTGTTGGCAAGTGGATCCGCAATAAACTGAAGAATCCATTTTAGTACTTCCAATCCTTCAGAAGTCATTCTATAGAAGTCTACCTTTTGAATAATAAGAACAAATTTTACTTCATGATCTATTGTAATAGGAGCAGCAATAAGTGGCGTATTTAATTCCTCATCTTCAACTTTCCGAAAGAAGATTCCTTTATCTTCCAACACTCTCTCAAACATTCTTGGAGCACTTTCAAAGAAGATTGAATTAGGAATTTTTTCATTTCCAACCGCCATATTTAGCTTCATCCGCAGGACCTTTTTAGACTGATCAACATGATACAAACCAAAAGCCTCTGCCCCATAATGACTTCTAATAATCTCCGCAGCTTCATTTAATATCTTTTCTGACTGTCCTTTTTTCAGCATCTGTGTCATCGTATAAATTGTCGCTAAATTATTTTCTGATTCAAGCACTTTCTTCTTTAACAGCTCATTCGCCTCTCTAAATACATCTATCGTTTCTTTCATTTCCTTACGCTCATCATCAACCTCAATCTTTTGATACAAAAGATCCTCATATCTCTCATTTAAACTAGAACGAAATAGACCCGTTATTACGCCGATTATCATTAGAAAAATCAACGGCAGCATTTGCTCTGCTTGATAGACCATTAAAATTAAATCATATCCACTCGTTTGTTGATGATATAAATAAATCATAACAGCTGCCATGATACTAATTCCCCCATACAACAACCCATACCGTATTCCAAACAGCGTAACAGCTAAAAACAACAAATAATTCACAAACACATCCGGAACAACATCCAAAAACAACACAGCAAAAATAACAACAAAAACAACTAATATCTCAGTTAAAATAATCCTTCTTTTCATTTGAATGAATGCTTGTGTGGTATCTGGTTTTATCGCGCCTTCCTGCTTTGTACCTTTTTCCATGGTGCCTGTCACCCCCCGAAGTTTGTCAAAACCCCAACTATGTAACTACTAATCTTATAAATTCTATTCATCTTTCATTATGTTCATGAGAATTACATGACTATTATACCACGGGGAGTGCCTGTCACTTCCCGAAGTTTGTCAATAAAAAAGAAATACTCTTCCACCTAACTAAAAGTCAGCAGTAGAGTATTCCTCCAACAACTCTTGAAATTCGACATGTGGTACAGGCCTCGAAAAATAAAAGCCTTGGGCCTCGATACAACCTAGTTTTTTAAGAATTCTTATTTGGTTTTCGTCTTCAACACCTTCAGCAATCACCTGTAATCCTAGTGCTTTTGCCATCGATATAATCATTGAAACAACCTCTGAATTTTCCACACATTGATCGACAAACATTTTATCTATTTTCAACCGATCCACTTCTAGCTTGTACAAGTAACTAAGTGAACTGTACCCAGTTCCAAAATCATCTATGCTTATTTCAATGCCCATATTACGTAATTGCTGAAGACGACTATTTACCTCAGTTTCGTATTTCATCACAATTCTCTCCGTGATTTCGAACTCCAAAAAAGAGCCATTTAATTGGTTTTGAATTAAGGTATGAGAAACAAAAGGTATAAAACCATCATGCAGTAAAGTAGGGAGAGATATATTAATAGAGGTTTGATGGATCTTTTTCCCTTTCTTTATCCAGGTTGAAAGCAAACCACAAACCTCTTTAATCATATTCTTTTCCAAGCGATCAATTTCTCCGATTTCTTCAGCCAACGGAATAAATACATTAGGAGCGATCATTCCATGTGTAGAATGTTTCCATCTTGCAAGTGATTCTGCCCCTATTAACTCTCCACTGACCATATTATATTTCGGCTGAAGATAAACAGATATGTGATTATGATCGATTGCATAGCGTAGCTCATTTTCAATGGCAATGTTTTTAAATTTATTTTCCAACATACTTTCCGAAAAAAATGAATATCCATTTGATCCATTTTCCTTCGTATGGTACATGGCAATATCTGCGTACTTTACTAACTCAGTTAGATTAGTTGAATGATGTGGGTGTGTGGAGATGCCAATACTTGCAGTTGATATAACGTCTACTCCTTCAACATTCAATGGCTTTCTAAAGCAATCAACAAGCTCCTCTAAATATCCCTCCTGAGTTTCTTTCAAAGGAAGCATAATGAGAAACTCATCTCCCCCAAGCCTTCCTACTACACCTTTTTTTTCAGTAAAGTGTTTTAGCTTAATGGAAATTTCTTTTAATAATTGATCACCAAAGCTATGTCCAAAGCTATCATTTATTCGTTTAAAACGGTCAAAATCCAATAATAAAAGATGAAACTCTTCACCGTTTGCTGCCCATTGGTTTAATAACTCAATTAGCTTTCTTCTATTGTATAGACCTGTTAGCTCATCGTAAAAAGCCAGCTTATGAATCAGTTGTTTTGCCTTTTTATCTTCAGTAATATCCTTTGCAATTCCGTAATACCCGATCGTTTCATTATTAATAACGATCCTCATTGTTGTAATTTTAATATCAACTGCTCGTTGATCTTTTGTCACGATCACCGTTTCAACATCTTCAATGCTGCCTGATTTTACTTTTTTGATAATTGTTTGGTTATCTAAATTAGGTTGTAAAAGTGAAAAAAGCTCTTTCCCAATTAATTCTTCTCGAGTGTACCCTACCAACTTTAATGTTTCTTTATTTACATCCATTATTTTCCCTTTTAAATCAACAGAAAAAACAGCATTCGGGTTATGGCTAAAAAGAGATTTATATTTAACCGTCGTCGTTGACAACATTCGATCTGAAATAATATCCGGAAGTATCATTAATAAAAAGTTCGAGAGCATTGGGTATAGAAACGGAAATAAGTAGGTATAGCCTTTGTATTCATATTGTAAAACACCCTTGAAATCAAGTAGTGATGTTAGAAGCAGATAAGGGATTCCACTTATTGAGACCCCACATAAAATAGCTCCAATATTTAACCAACTCTTCTTAACCACTTCTTCCTCTTCATTTGTTATCTGCCTTAAAAACTTCATGAGTTTAAAAATACAAGTACCTATGATCAGACAGGATATGCTAAAAGAAACAGGCTTAAAGTAGATTAATTCTCGAAATGTCCACCAATACCCCAAAGTTGTAATTCCAATAAACATCATGGAAACGACAATACTTGAAATAATATACTTCCACCATTTGAATTCCTTAGCCCTTGCCATAAATAGCGTAAAATAGGCACCAAGAAAACATAGTAAATACACGAATAGAAGTAAAAAGTAATTTTGTTCTATAACAATCGGTACATCAACGGATAGGAATGCATACGTATAAGTTAACCAAAAACCAAGACCAACTACAGAAGAAAAAAGAAATAATTTTTTCTTTAATTCTTTTTTATCCGTGACCAACTTAATTTTTGTACTATATTCAAACCCAAGCTTACACGTCAAAATAGCCAATATAGCAACGACTACAACATCGAAAATATGAAAATAAAAAAATAAATTCATCTCAATTCCCCTAAAAACCGTTATGTAACAACATTCTGGATATTCTTCTTGGTCTATTACTTATATAAAACAAACTACGTTTGTCATCATCTAGTTTTATAGAACCTTCCACTCTTTTTATCGACATCTTTGTGTTAATAATGAAGGAAAATTCAAGAAAAAATTGAATTTTGTGGGCCTGTCACTTCCCGAATTTTGTCGACACCACACTCAAAATAAAACTTTAAGGTTCCTTTAAGGTTCTTCCGTAATAATAGAGCCATAGAAAATACAACTTTAGAAATAGTCATTATTTACTACGACATAAAGGAGAACTACAAATGAAGATTACAATTCAACAGAAAATAATGTCCGGCTTTTTACTACTCGCTATCCTAATCGGGATGGTGTGTGCGCTATCTTACTATCAGATTTCTAAAATCAACTACTCCTATTCCGTATTAGTTGAGCAGCAATCAACTAATTTAACTAGTATTAAAGATATCCAACTCTACGCCTCCCGCTCCATTGCTAGCTTGAGAGGTATGCAATCTAACGGAACAGACAATATGGAGTTTTTTCAAACTTCTCTTGATCAGATAACCGAACAGGTAAACTACATAGAGGCTGACATACATAATCAGGAAGCAAAAGAACTTTTAACAACTATCACTTCCTTAAAGGAACAAATTATGGAGCAGGTTCAAGCAGAGCAAGCTACTGAACTTGTTGAAGAAGAAATTATTCCATTAGCGATACAAATCGAAGAAGCAGCAAATAGAATCGTTGAAATCCAAACAAAAGAAATGCAAACTGAAACAACTTCAAATACGGAAATGGTTTCTTCTGTTAAAAACATGATGCTAGTATGGAGCCTTATTTCTCTGCTTCTGGCCATCTTAATCGGCATGTTCATGTCCCGTATGATTACTCGTCCTATTTCTTTATTAGTAGAAGGAGCTAAAAAAATTGCTTCAGGTGATTTAACACAAGAGGACATTGGTGTGAATAATAGCGATGAAATCAGTGAATTGGCAAATTCCTTTAATATCATGAAGCAAAATCTTCAACAACTCATTGATGAAGTACGCTTGAATGCACAACAGGTTTCGGTAACCTCGGAAGAATTATCTGCAAGTGCCGATGCTACGAATCTCGCAACACAACACATTACTCTTGGGATGCAAGAGGTTGCAGTAGGAGCGGAAAAACAAGTTAGCACAGTTATTCAATCAGTTGAAAGTGCTGAGGAAATTACAAAAGGAATGAATAAGGCAACTGAATCCATTCAGTCTGTAGCTAATTTAACGATTGTGGCAAATGAAAAAGCAACATTAGGTAACGATGTAGTTAATAAAACAATTGATCAAATGAAACTGGTGCAGGATTCCGCAATGGAGTCTGCTGAAGTTGTTCATACACTAAGTAATAAGTCTAAGGAAATTGGCCATATAATTGAATTAATAACAAAGGTTGCAAGTCAAACCGACTTACTTGCGTTAAATGCTGCCATTGAAGCAGCTCGTGCAGGTGAACAAGGAAAAGGGTTTGCAGTTGTAGCAGATGAGGTTCGAAAATTAGCTGTGCAATCCGCAGATGCAGCAGGTCAAATTCGTCAACTTATTGAAGAAATACAAGAAGAATCCGAAAAAGCGGTAAGATCTATGAATAATGGAACAGATGTTGTAAAAGAAGGGTTAAAGCTAGTAAGTCAAACCGGTGAATCATTCCAAAACATTGTTGGAGCAATCCAACAGGTAGCAGCTGAATCACATGAGGTGGCTGCTATTGTGAATCAAATTCACTCAAATACACAAATAGTTACAGAAGGAATGAAAGAAGCAAGAGATATTGTTGAACAATCCTCAGTAAGTATCCAAAACGTTGCAGCCTCTACTGAGGAACAAAACGCAACAATGGAAGAAGTCTCTTCATCAGCTGAAGGATTAAGTGAAATGGCACAAAATTTATATAAAGTGATAAATAAGTTTAAAGCTTAGAAGTGTAAAAAAATCATCACTCTTTATTAAGTGATGATCTTTTTACATACCAATTTCCCGATCTTTTCTTAAAGAATCGGCAACATAATATAAAAACACGTTCCTTTACCTTTCACGCTATCAATATGTACCTCACCTTGATGCTGTTGTACAGTCGTGAATACTTGTGTTAATCCCATTCCTGTTCCATCTGGCTTTGAAGAGAAAAACGGTGTTCCAACTAGTCTTATTTCTTCCTTCTTCATTCCTACTCCAGTATCAGATATCACAATATGAACCACCTGATCTTTCACAAAATGTTTAATCGTTATTTTCCCTTCACCTTCGATTGCTTCGATTGCATTTTTGATTAAGTTAAAAAATGCTTTTACAAGGATATTCTTCTTTCCCATAAACACTTGTTGTCTATCCTTAAAATCTGTATGAATCTCTATATTATATAACCGTTCCTGAAACATAAAAACAATCGAATCAAGCTCTTGGCACAAACGGATTGGCACACGAGCCTCATCTATTAAGTCCGGCTTCGAAACCTGCAATAGATTGTTAAGTGTAGATAACGCCTTATCTAACTCGCTTTCGATTGTTTCTAAATAGTTATGCTCTACTTGTTCCTTTAGTAGCTGGGTAAACCCCTTTACAGCAGTAAGCGGATTTCTCACTTCATGTGCTATTCCTGCGGAAATTTGTCCGATTGAAGCCAGTTTATCATTATGTGATAATAGCTTTTCCGCTAGTTTTTGTTTTGTTATATCTCGTATGTAAATCAAAGCCAGCGTTTTATCAGAGAGATCATATGGGATAGCTTTTATTTCAACATCAATGATTTCTTTTGTATATGTTACTAACTTCTGTTCCATTGCCTCAGCTGTTTCATGAAAGCTAAATACTCTGTTTAACCTTTGACTGCATACTTCATGATAATCAGGATGAAGGAAATCTTTTAGATCCTTCAGTTTTTCAGGTTCACAATTAAATAGCTGAAGAGACGTTTGATTATAATAGACTATTTTTCTATTTTGATCTAACAATAAGATACCGCTTAACGCCTGGTCTACTATTTTCTGAAAATCAATGTGATTGGTCATTGTAGGTTCCTCATGAGTGTTTTCCTTTTATTGTATAGTAAATAGCATAAAAATTCAGCAAATAATACACAAAAAAACACTCACCATTAGAAAAAGGAAAGCGCTATTAGTTCAAATTTTATTTTCCTCTATAAGTCTTGTCATCAAAGTAATTTTTGCGTCTTCTTAATCTCTTTATGATTCATGCCGCGATTTTTCATTTCCCATTTCACTAAAGATAGGTACATCTTAATTTCAATCACTCTATTCAGATCATAAAAAGATCCTCTACTTTTATGTACTTTTAATTGTTTCTTATATTTTAAATACATACAAGATAATTCATTATTATTAATTGTACTTAGCTCTGGTCCCATCCACTTCACCCTATAGAAAAATTCCTTTCTCATTATGAGCGAAGAATGGTTTTAATTCAAGAGATTTATTCTTTATTTTTTCAAAGAAGAAAAACCCTACATAAAAGTAAGGTTTTTAATTTTTTCATATTTTAAACTTTCCTATTAACTCCATCAATTCCTCAGCCATATTTGTTAGAGAAACAGCTGAAGAAGAGATTTCCTGCATGGATGCTAGTTGCTCCTCTGTTGCAGCCGAAATATTTTGGGTACCTGAATTATTATCTTCTGACACTTGTTTAACCCGTTTAACAACTTGTACCATCTGTTCCATTCCATGGCTCAGTTGCTCAACGGAAGTCGAAACTCCAGTAATTTGATGATTTACTTCATCAACTGCAACTTGAATATCACCAAAAGTTGTTCCTGCTTTGTTCACTATTCCAATGCCATCTCCTACTTCTGCTGTAACATTTTGCATGGAGTTCACAGCTCTAGACGTTTCTTCCTGAATTCTATTAATTAAATGACTAATTTGACTTGATGATTGAGATGATTGTTCTGCCAGCTTCCTTACTTCATCGGCAACAACCGCGAACCCTTTCCCTTGCTCACCAGCTCTTGCCGCTTCAATGGCTGCATTAAGCGCTAATAGATTTGTTTGATCCGCAATATCTGTTATCACTTTAGAAATTTCACCAATTTGATTAGAATAACTGCCCAGCTCTTCAATCACTTTTGATGTCTCAGATACTCTACCATGAATTGTATTCATCTGTGAGACTGCCGTTTGTATGGCTTTATTGCCATCTGCTGCATTAGTTGATGTTTCATGAGCCTTTTTAGTTGCTCCTAGCGAACTTTCCGAGATATGTTGAGCGTATTCAAGCATTCTAGTAACAGTACGGTCTGTTTCATTCATTTCTTTAACCTGTTCATCAGTTCCTGCCGCAACTTCCTGAACTGTTGACGAAATATGTTCAGACGCATGACTCATCTGTTCTGCACTTGCCGTTAATTCTTCTGCAGAAGCTGCAACCTGTTGAGAATCAAAGGAAACCTTATGAAGAACCTCTCTTAAGTTCTCTGACATTTTGTTAAACGAGGTAGCCAGAGTTCCTATCTCATCTTTGGAGTTGACTTCAATCGTTTCACTAGTTAAATCTCCCAGAGCAATTTTTTGAGCATGTTCATTTATAGCTTCAAGAGGCTTGAAGCTTTTCCGAATAAATAAAATTAAGGCAGTAATTAGCACAAACGTTAGAATTAGAGATGATACAAGTGTTACATTTGCTGTATGGGATACGTTACTTTGAACCTGTTCTAAAGATTCTTCAGCAATACTGGAATTTATGTAATAAGGAGTTGTATCAACCTGAGCAGATAACACATATCGGACAGAATCATTTACAACAATCGGGTAAAAAATAGTAGCAGCTTTATCAGCTATATTTAGGGATGGCTTACTTGTTTCAGTCACCTTTTGAACATCTTGATTATTGATTTTTTCTCCCTTTTCCCACAAAGATTCTTGACCATCATTCAGGTTTTCAGTTAGGACAAGACCTGAGGAGTCTATTAAATATAGAGCTTCAACTCCATTTCCCTCTTGAAGGTAGTGAGTAAGAGAATCCTCAAATAACTCAGCATTTAATGCCGCCTCAATAATTCCTTTATTATCTAAACGTGGAATAGCTGTGAATTTAAAAATTTCACCCGTTTCTAGTTTTAGCATTAGTGGTCCATCTATTAAGCTAGATTCTCCAGATAAAATTTGTCCGTATATACTGACCATTGAAACAAGATTAAGTCCTAATGAAGCTTCCTCCGTGGAGCGTATAAATTCCCCTTTCGCATCTGTTAAATAAAGATCTGTCATGCCAGTCTGCTTAGCAATTTCCCCAAGATCCTCATTAGTCAGGACTTTAGTAGCATCCATTTGTTGTAATGTGTATGCAGCATTCAAAATATTTTTATCCACTTCTTTTTCCAACGCTACTATGTGATTGGATATTTGAGCCGCTAACTCATTTAAGTTTTCAGTTACATGCTTTTCTGAGTTAGCATGTAACTCCGTGATTACGTCATCAGTTTGTTTCTTCAACTGAGCTGTTTCAACCCATTGTATAATGCTGTTTGTCGCTATTAACAAAATAATGAACAAACTGGTTAGACTAATTAATTTCCTTTTTAAAGACATCCTGTCACTCTCCCTAATTGTTAAAATTTTTCTATATCTAAATAGTAATAGGAATTTATACCCAAGAAATTTAACACAGTACATTCTTAATGTAAAGGTCCCTCAACAATAATTAGTACTTTCAACAGATTAATATCCACCTTTATTGACTGTAATTGGAGGAAAAGTCATCGAATAGATTGCTGAAAGTGGAATTCGAGCATTATCTGGAAAAGTCATGATGGATAAAGGTGATGATAATCCCCTGTCATTACAAGAGATAACGGAGAAATCAATTAGAGAAAGTGTAGGCTTTCTAGAAAAAGGCGTAACCGCGATGGATGCACATACTGTTTTTAAAATGGCTACAATCGGAGGCGCAAAGGCTGTTGGAATGGAAGATGAAATTGGGAGTATTGAAATTGGAAAAAAAGCAGATCTAGCTATCTTAAACTTAAAAGACTTTCATACCTACCCATCCTATGGAGTAGATCCCATCTCAAGAATTGTTTATTCCGCAACAAGTGCTGATGTAGAAACTACTCTTATTAATGGCAAGATTGTAATGGAAAATGGTTGTTTAAAAACTGTTAATAAGAGATTAGTATTGGATGAAGCAAATAATTCAATACGAAGATTATTAAGTCGAGCTTCTATTAAATGCTGACAAAATTAGGGGCTATGATCCGGATAGGTCTTAGCCCTTCTTCTAGTCTAAGAAACCATTTCAATATGATTTGTCTTCGTATCCACAACAACTCCATGAACTGCAATAGATTTTGGAAGAAGGGGATGCATTTGTACCAGATTCATATTTTTCTTAATGATTGTTTCCATATTGTTCTCCCCTGCTAACCACTTTATAACATCCCCGCCCCCAACTTGAAGATAATTTAGTGTGGAAAGAATGTCTGTATTCACTCCTTTTTCCCTCATTCGAGTTAGAAGCTCTTCTTCATTAAGAATGAAATCATTCCTGCCCTTTTCTCCAATAAAATAAATTTCTTCTATATGCTCGGATAAAACGGCCATGATGATTGAGCGAATCAAGCAGCTATATGTTTGAGATAATTCGGCGTTATAACTAGAAAGTATAATCATTTCTTCTTGCTCTCTCTTTGTAATGCTTTGATAGATAGGGTGTAACGAACTGTTAAAACCAGTAATAATTAACACCTTTTCCTTCCTCTTCATCATCATTAAATCCTCCTAAATTTGTACCATCTGTGATAATTGATAATAAAACGGAATACCAACTATTAAATTTAATGGAAACGTTACACCTAAAGATAAGCCTAAATAAATAGAAGGATTTGCTTCTGGAACTGATGCTTTCAATGCCGCAGGTGCTGCAATATAAGAGGCACTTCCCGCTAAAACACCCATTAAGGTTGTTCCGCCTAACGAAAGTCCTATCAAGCTACCAAGCAAAACACCTAACATTCCAAAACATAATGGAGTGATTAATCCGAAAAACAATAACTTAATGCCATGTTTTTTTACTTCTGGTAGTCGCTGACCTGCAACTATTCCCATATTTAATAGGAAAAGGATAAGAACACTGTTATATAAATCCATAAATAATGGTTTAACCGCTGGAACTGCCTGTTCACCAAGTACTACACCGATGCCCAAACTTCCAAGCAAAAGAAAGATACTTTTCCCAAAAATACTTTCTCTTAGCACTTCCTTATCAATCATTCTGACAGATAAAGGCACAATCCCAATTCCCTGTGACGATAAGCTCGGAGATGAGTCTTTTTTCTCTATTATTTTTAATAGAAAAATAGAAACTAAAATTGCCGGACTTTCCATAATCACAACCATTGCATTCATAAATCCCTCATAAGAAGTTCCATTTTTCTCAAGAAAAGAAATGGCAGCCCCATATGTCACAATACTAATTGACCCATATGTTGCAGCTAACCCTATTGCGTTTTTTAAGTCTAATTTCATAAGTCTACCAATCATCAGCGTGATAATTGGAATTAAAATACCTAGAAATAAGGTTGCCATAATCGGTTTAATAACTGACCCAATCGTATAATGAGATAATTCAATTCCTCCCTTTATCCCTATGGCAATTAATAAATAAATACTCAACGCTTCACTTAATCCACTCGGAAATTTCAAATCTGATTTTACGATTGCTGCTAAAATTCCTAGTACAAAAAATAGCACAACCGGCGAAAGTAAATTTTGTATGATAATATCTGACATCCTCTTCTCCCCCTTTTCGTCATTCTAATAAAAAAACCGACAACTTAAGGGAAATGGTATGGCCCATTTCATCTTAAAATTGCCGGTTTCCTTTCAACTAAGCTACATGCTTTTTTGAATGACTCCCACTATTTATTTCTCAAAAGTTTCCTCAAGATTACGATTCAGCTTGAACAGCATCATTCGTTCACCTGTTACGGTGCTAACATCTGTGTGAAAGCTTTTTATTTTTTCTCCAGTAATAGTAAATATGATTTCACCTAATGTTTCGATCCCTGACTCGACTAAATCGGAACGAGTTCTCTTAATCGATTGCATTCCTTCCTTTGTTTTACAAAGGGTGATCTCTGCTGGTGCCAACACTCCTCTTAAATTCACAATAATCATGTCCCGTAATATATCTGTTTTCACAGAAACGGAACCACGCCCAAGAAAGTCCTTTTCCCACTGTGTTAACGCCCTACTTATTTCAGATTCGATGAAACCCTTTGACTTCATATTTCCACCTTCTTCCTAATAAAAAAATCGGTATACTCCCTAACATCGTCATCTTGTTAAGAAATATACCGATTTATCTTCACCTTAGATCAAATGAATAGGTTCATGTCTTTTTCATATAATCAATACATTTATTAATCATATGCTAAAGCAATTCCTTCATTTAGAACAAGTTGGATCTATCGGAAATTAAATTTATATATAATTTACTGGTATCTGACCAAAAAGTCAATACATTTTTTTACGAATGATTAAGATTAAGTGTACATAATCGAGCTTGAAAGAAACCTTAATCATGTTAAAAACTATTTTTCAAACGGAAGTACACGGTCCTGCTCAAGTCCATAGCCATCAATAAAAATACGATCTTTATAGATCTCAATGATTGAATAAGTGTTTGTGTCAGCAGTTTCAAGCATTCCTTTAAGATTCACATAATGAATGCCATTTTTTTCACCATAATTGCCTGCATGATTATGCCCATTAAAATAAGCAACAACATTTCCAGAGGACTCAAGCTCTTTGATTACAGCTTCATCGTTCCAAATATTATGTGAATTCTCTGGATAAACTGGCATATGGGAAAATACAATGACTTTTTCATTTGCTTTTTTAGCCTTTTTAAGGACATTTTTCAACCAATCTAATTGTTCTTCACTAATTCCGCCGTTCCATGTTTGTGCATTAATATCACCTTTTGCCTTGATTGAATCATACATTTCTTGAGCCTGCTGGTACTTTTCAGATCCTTTTGGATTTGCATAAAAACTAAGATCATTTGAATCAAGTACAATGAAACGCCAATTTTTTTGCTTAAAATCATAATACTGATTTTTCATACCAAGTCGTTCAACAATTGTATCTGAGGGCTCAGGAAAATCATGATTTCCTAAAACATGATATTTCTTTCCTTCAATCATCTCATATACTGGCAAAATTTGATCAAAACTCGACATATCCCGATCGATTAAATCTCCAAGCTGAATGGTAAAGCGTAGTTTACGTTCATTAAACGTTTGGGCCGCATCTGCAAGCTTCTCCAATGAATTTCGGTAGTATTTTGTTCCTGATGGATCACAATCACAATATTGGGCGTCAGGGACAACACCAAACTCAATTTTAGGCTTGTCTACATTCTTGGCAAAAGTTGAACCTGGATACATTGCAAAAATACCAGCAGTTAACACTAACACTGAGCTTAGCCCTTTAATCGCTCCTTTAAACCCTTTGTTACCTTTCTTCATTTTACTAGATTCTCCTTTCAAAATGGTTATGAATTCCAATTTCACTCCTATCATAACTAAATATTTTTGAAAGAAGCTAAAGTTAATCAAATCTTTATTGAGTCTTTAAATTTTTACATACCCGACAAACAAATGTAAATTTATGTATGAAGAAAGACACTTTCACTTTGGTTTTAATAGGATAATAGGTGTACGATTTATAACAAAAAAAGCCGCTCTTCACTCGAAGAACAGCTCCCATTAATTCGGTTCAACATGAATATGAACATCATGCACACCGTATTCAATAATCATCATTTTTTCAACCATTGTCGCAATATCATGAGCCTTCGTAATATTCAATGAGGAGTTAACAAGAATTACCACATCTATCACTTCATTGTTTCCGTAATTTCTCCCCTTTATTTGCTTAATCCCCTTTACTCCATCTACCTTTAAAATAACTTCCTGATACAAGCGTAATTTATCTTGATCAAATCCGTCTGAAAGTTCATGTGAAGATTGCCTAAAAATGTCCCAAGCTGTTTTACATATTATTATGCCAACAATAATGGCAGTAACCGTATCTAACCACGGCATATTTAGTTGAGAACCAATGATCCCAACGGCAGCCCCAATACTGACCCAAGCATCTGATAAATTGTCCTTTGCTGCAGCCATCACGGCACTACTATTAATGTTTTCAGCTAATCTTTTGTTATAACGATAAACAAAATACATCACGAGTGCAGAGAACATTCCTACATATGCAGCGATCACATCTGGTGATTCTTTTTCACCTTGGAAAATAGACAACATACCATCAAACAACACTTGCACCCCTACTGCTGCCATAATAAAGGAAGCCAGCATCGAGGCAATTGTCTCACTTTTCCAGTGTCCATAACCATGATCCTCATCAGGAGGTCTTTGTGAAAGCTTAAGACCAATGAGAACGGCAATAGACGCGATCACATCCGTTGAATTGTTCAATCCATCTGCTTTCAACGCATCCGAGTTACTTATGTATCCAATGACAAGCTTTAAAACCGATAAACATATATATGCAACGATGCTAATAATAGCACCACGTTCGCCAAGTTTTAGGTTCCGATATTTTTCTTCTTCCATCACAAACCTCCTTATCGCCTTTCATATCATAGCAACAACAAATCGGGTGGGTCTAGAGCAACCTTTTTGCCTGCTTTTATATAAATATGAAGGGCGAAAGAATGTTGAGTGGAGGAAATTTAAATGGATTGAGAAAACAATATTTTAAGGTTGAATTAAGGTTCGTCTATCATAATAAATCTTGCAAAACCAACAAGCACTCTAACAATAAATAATAGAAAGGAATATGCCAAATGAAAAAAATTTCAGGATTAATCTTAACAGGAGTTTTAGCATCTTCCATCGCACTAATCGCGGGCTGCTCATCTGATGCAGAAACAACACAAACAACAGAACAAGCTCCTGAACAGCCAGCAGGAAATCGAATGGATATGTTCGCAGGCTTAGATGAAGAAGCAAAGGCAAAGGCTGAAGAAATCATGATTCAAATGAGAGAAGGAACCATCACTAGTGAAGAAGCTGAAGCACAATTAGCTGAGTTAGGTGTAGACCTACCTATAGGTGGCGGAGCTGGTGGAGGCCCGGGCAGCAATATGTTTTCTAATCTTGATGAAGAAACCCGAGCTAAAGCGGAAGAAATTATGAGTGCAATGAGAGAAGGTACGATTACAAGAGAAGAAGCTGTAGCACAATTGGCTGAGTTAGGAGTAGAAATGCCAAGTATGCCTGATACATCAGAAACGTCTGAAGATACTACCCTATAAAATAGGAATTTGCAAGGTACTTATTAGAGAAATATACCTAATAAGTACCTTTCTAATAAATTACAGTGCTATTCTTAGTCATTTATTTCGTTTATCAGATGATGATCGTTTCCCCCACCATCCCTTACTTCTAAAAAATAAAGCGATACTAATGCCAAGACCAAACATCACAATAAGTGCTAATCCATAGCCAAAATCCCATGTTAATTCAGGCATATGTTCAAAATTCATTCCATATAAACCAGCAATAAATGTCATAGGAATAAAAATAACACTAACTAATGTTAGAGTTTTCATAATAGAATTCATATGATCGGATTTAAGAGACATTTGCAAATCAAAGATACCTGTTAACGTTTCAATAAACGTATCAAATGCACTGACAACTCGTTCAAAATTTTTGCCTAGAGTCTTTAAGTATATCGCTGAATCTTCATTAATATATTTGGAATCTGATTCTCCAATATCGTTTATAACAGACTCCTGAGCTTCAACAATTTGTCTTAAGTTATGAATTCTCCCTTTCCAATTATACACTTCATGACCTATTTCATTAGCAAACGGATATTTGAAAACAGATTTTTCAAGCGCCTGAATTTCATCAGCAATAGCATCAACTGCTTGTAGGTAATACTCACTAACATGGTCTAATATATGATACAGGATGTGCCCTGGACTGCTCATGTGATGAGGATGGTCTTGAAAATCCTCTAGTATAGTAGAAAAAAATTGCAAGTCATTTTCTTCTTCATGGGTTATCACATAATTATCCCCTAATAAAATACTAATTCTTACGTTAGAATAATCTTCTTTGATGATAAATATTGAAATATATGTATGATAGCTATATACATCCATTCGTGGCGAATCACTGAAAGAAGCAATAGCTTCCGCTGCAAGGGTATGTATATTTAGTGATTCAATGATCTTTTTTAACTCACCTTTAGTAGAAGGGATAATATGAACCCAAAGTGTATCATCGTTTTTCTCAGGGATAAAGAATTCATTTACTATTTCACTTGTTTGATTTTTTTTGCAATAATATAATAAATCGGGTTCATCCTTACTCCTAGTTGTTTTCATGAGTGTAAATCCTTTCTCAAAAAAGTTTAACCGATTTTAACTCAACGACCTTTCTTTCCTAGTATGAAGGAATATTTTGTTTTTTATTATGAAAGAACAAAATTTCATAACAAGGAGAAGTAGACAACACCATTTTTTATCATGTTCCTTCTTAGCTAAGAACCTCTCTCCAGAATTGATAATTCCTTAATGAAACATCCAAACTTAAACGATGTAACCTTTTTAAAGCAGTTAATGTTTTAACTACCTCTCTTAATATGTTTTCAGTTGTATTTTCTTCGTTATTGTTTATTCGATATTTGGAAAACAAAACCAACTGCTTTTTTCCCACTCTTTCAATTTTTCTCATTCTAGTATGAGTTGTTAAAAATAAGATAAACTCCTCGATCGTTTCTAATTCTCGGTTTTTATGACTTGTTTCTAACGGTTTCATTAATTGTATGTACTGATTATAAAGCGATTGATAGCGCGAAGATTTTATTGTGATCGTGTGTAGATCATTGATTAGTGTATTCATTTGTTCCTCCGTTCTATTATGCCTCTTCTGAATATCACGTAACTATTAAGTAGTCGTCACCAACACTTCCTACCAAAATTTACTATATACGCCAAACCTTAAATTAACCTTAAGTTTTTGACAGAAACTTGTATAATTTTAAATTTTCACCAAATCATATAACTACTAAGCAAAGGAGGATGGTTATGAATACAAAACGACTAATGTCATTACTGACGATTTTTCTTTCATTAGGATTTTTGTTTGGCTGTAACACAGCAGATGAACAAGACCCTGCACCACCTGAGGTAGAAACACCTGGAATGGATACAGAAGAGCCTGATTTAGATGAGGAGCCAACAGAAGAAGGTAATGAAGCTCCTGGAATGGATGAAGAAGAACCTGACTTAGATGAGGAGCCTTCTGAGGAAAATCATTAATCATGATAAAAGCATGTAGGGACAGTACCAGTTCTCTACATGCTTTTTCATTGGACCTTATATTTTTCAGCTGAAGTTTGGTTATTTCTCCACTAAATTAAATGGCTCTCCCACTCATTCCTTAGAATTCCCATAACTAAAATGTCGTACCTTTTTCCGTCTCTATAAACGGCCGATCTTTTTCTTCCTTCTAATTGAAACCCTACCCGTTCATATGCTTTTAAACCGCCGATATTATATTCAATCACCTCAAGACCGACTCGATCTAAATTTAATTCATGAAATGCATAGCGAAGAATCAATTGTAGTGCCTCCGTTCCATATCCTTGCCCTCTATTAGTTGAGTCCCCGATGCCTATCGCTAAAAGTCCGGTTCTGTTATTCCATTCAATTGAGTGAATACAAATCAACCCTATTAATCTACTATCTTGAATCGTTTTTAAAGTGAAGAATATTTCATTGTGGCTCGATTTTCCTTCCTCTGCTAACTGCTCCTTATTTTTAGGAAGTGCAATTTCAGTATCAACATTGCGAAGATACTCAGCATCCTCCCCCCACTTCTCCATTGTTTCAAAGTCTTCTTCTAATGGCAGAGCCAGCTTCAGTTTTTCTCCACGAAACAGGTTTAATTTCATTGTATTCATCCTATTAATCTCCTTTTTTATATAGGTACTTACTTACAGGGGCTGTTTGAATCAGTTAATCTCCGATTGTTGGTGCTTTATCTTCGATTTTAGGCAGTTTATCTTCGATTTCAGGCATCTTATCTTCGATTCTCAGTATTTTATCTTCGATTTTAGGCACTTTATCTTCGATTTTCAGTATTTTATCTTCGATTCTACAAAACTCTACAATTTTCAACTCTACCAAGTAGTAAATCTGCTCATAGAATTTAGAATTAGTAGTCTTTCAAAAATTCGAGCATACTTTGCTTATCCTTTGCCATAAATAATGGAGTTGAATAATCCAACTTACCACTTCTATAGTCGTAAACAAAGAAGCAAGGAAATTCTGTAAGATCATACAATGGAATTCCTTCTTCAAGAGCAATGTCTCTTGAGAATGCTTGAGATTCTCCGACATTATGGAACTGCCATAAATCATCTTCATATTCGTAATGCTTGTTTAACGTGTCATGATCTTCATCATCAAACTCTCTGTAAACAGTGACTAACGTTAAATCTCCCTTAGCATCACTTTTTGGTGTTGATGTAGCTTCTTCTATACCAAATAACTTTTTAAATAATCCCATGTTCTTCCTCCTTTTTGTTTACTGTTCTTTTTTATATAAAAATTAAAAAGCCGGAGGTGTCACTGAAAATAGAATAACAGCTTTTTCCGTAAAGCTATTTTCCCATTTATGCTTCATATATGCTGGGATTTTGACGCTATCACCAGTTTCTAATCTATATTCTTCACGATCTAAAAACACTTTTATTTTTCCCTCAATCACAATAGCCACCTCTTCTCCTTTATGCTCTAAAAGCTTTTCTGACGAAGAGGTGTTTGGAGGAACTGTCATAATAGCTGTTGCCAATGTGCCTGTAAAATCAGGAGAAATTAACTCATACGATAGGTTTTCAACAACCATTTTCTTACGCGAATGGGATCTTACAACTAAATCCTCTGTTTTTGTTTCTTCAAGTAAAAAGCTAAATGTCGGAACATCAAGAGCCTTTGCTAATACCTTTAATGTCTGGATTGATGGATTAGCTAATCCTCTTTCAATTTGACTTAACATGGATGGTGTTATTTCAGCTATATTTGCTAATTCTCTGCTGCTCAACCCTTTTGCTTTTCTAAACTTCTCAACTTTTTTTCCAATATCGATATTTTCCATCATCATCCCCCTCAGTAAAATAAATTAAATGAAATTTAAATTTATTAAACTACAATGAATATATTGTGTTAAACTAAATTAAATAATTGTTAAATTCTACTTTATATTACTAAATTTTACAAGTCGAGGTTAGGAGTGAAGAAAATGAGCGATTTCTTAACATTTTTGGTTCTTTCTTTATTTGTTGTAACAAGTCCAGGTATCGACACGGCCCTTATTACAAAAAGAACGATTTCAGACGGTAGAAAAGATGGATTTAGTATGGCTTTAGGAATTACAAGTGGATCTTTCGTTCACACATTTGCAGCTGCCTTTGGTCTTTCAGCTATTTTGCTGCAGTCTGCTGTTGCCTTTGAAATTGTAAAATATGTGGGTGCGATATACCTGATATATCTCGGGATTTCTACTTTTATTTCAAGAAAGAAAAAAGATCCTGCTGCTGAAAATCAACAAGATGCAGAAATGAAAAAGTCAGCTTTTAAACAAGGCCTCATATCAAATGTACTCAACCCAAAGGTTGCTATGTTTTTCTTAACGTTTTTACCACAATTTATTCAAACAGGTGAAAATGCCACACAGCAACTAATTATCATGGGTGTTATTTATACACTGCTATCCATTTCTTGGTTTTTCATTTATGTATTTTTCATCAACTATTTACGTGAATGGCTGTTGTCTCCGACAGTACAAGGAATCATGGATAAGGCTACAGGTTTAGTTTTAATCGGATTTGGTTTAAAGCTTGCGTTAGATAAAAATCACTAAAAGGGCCTTAAAAATACGTAAGACCCTCAAACAAGGTTTCAGATTATCTATTTTCCCCTTAGGTATGTCACTAACTATCTGTTTCTCTTTAGATGCTTTTTAAGAATTTACGAGGGTCAAAGAGGGTGTTTTCTCATCAGTGTGTGGTGTGATTATTCTGTGAAGTTGATCTAAAGAGGTCATATTTTGATTACATTTCATGATATCTTGGCACATATAATGACTTTGCTTAGGTAACGTATCATTTTCAATTGTAAAAACACCTATTTCTTCATAACGATTGCAAACTTCACAAATTCCTTTATTGGCCCTTGTAAATATTCCTTTTAAACCTACTAACTCATTATTCATTGAAGCGATGATAAATTGCTTGTTTACACCAGGATCCTGCCACTTAAAATAACTAATGTCTCTCAAATCTATATTTTCTATTGAAGGAAGCTTGATTTCGTTATCAAAAAACGTGCTAAATAATTGCTCAGAAATCTTTCCAAATGGAATAACATAAATCTTCAATCTAAGCAAATAAACCAATGCCTCCTTTTTATCATTAAGATAAAAAATTGGATCCAATAAAGCTTTCTTATCTTGATCTAAGTTAGTAAATAAACGATAAATTCTTTGCCACATCATTTGCTTAATACTATCTAAAACATCCAGACTGCACCCAGATTCAAGAACATTGACTAGCCCTATTACATCTGACTTAATAACATTATATTGGTAGCTTTTTATAAAAGGCTTCATTTGATCCTCCACCCCTTGTTTTGATTAGGACAATTAGTAAACCCGATACGTCTTTCCGGTTTGTGCTCCTTCTACACTTTTTACATAGGCTTTTGCGACTTTACTTCCTGGAACAGGATCAAATCCCTGAAAATATGGGCCATACTTATCCATTGACTCCACTAACACATTGGGACTAACATTATTGATTCTAATTCCCCTTGGTAATTCGATTGCAGCTGACTCTACGAAACTTTTTATAGCTCCCCCAACCATTGCTGCCGAAGTACCTCCAATAATAGGATCTTCCATGATAATTCCAGTGGTTAACGTAAAGCTACCACCATCCTTAATAAAATGCTGTCCTATTAGAACGAGGTTCACTTGACCTTTTAATTTACTATTAATGGATAAATCATTCGTCTGTGGTGTTAATTCTTTTAACGGACCAAAATAGGTTTCACCTGTGGCACTAATAACTGCGTCAACCTCCCCTACAGATAGGTACATGTCTCTTATACTATCTGGAGAAGTGATATCCACATAGATATCTGATTCTCTTCTTCCTGCTGACACGACTTCATGATGTTGTTCTAACTCTTGTCGGACTGCACGACCAATTGTTCCATTGGCACCAATTAATACTATTTTCATAGGGTTACCTCCTAAAGTATTTTTAGTCATTAGTCTAAATAGGTATAAATCTCTTGTTTATTCATCTCAAATCCAATGATATTTTTAACCAACTTTTTAGATCCAAGAAATCCCTTCTTATAGAAAGCAAAAGACGGTACAATCCTTGTTCCCGATAATTGTATAAGCTCTTTTTCCAAACTAGAATTCTTACTTACGATTTTATCGATATATGGTATTTCATTTTCTTGAAGATACTTTTTCGCTTCTTGGCAGTCAGAGCAGGTTGGTCGAGTATACAGCTCAAGAATGTATCGTTGTTTCAATGTAAACACTCCTCACTTTTTAAAGTTTATAAACAACAGCAGCGCTATGCTTGAAACAATCATCAACACAGCAAATACATAGGAGAAGCCGCTAGCAATTGAAGATAAGATAATCCCTGCAATTGTTGGTCCAACTGTTGAGCCTAATGATCTAAATAAGCTTAACAATCCAACTGCTGAACCTGCTTCTTGCATTGATGTGCCCTGTATAATAAGAATATTTAATGGTGCACCAATGATAATGCCAATTCCAAACCCTGCTATAGCAGCAGAAATAAGGAGTAAGAGATAATTAACAGGAAAGATAAAAGAAAGTGAGCCAATTAATGTAATCGCAAATCCTAAAAACAATACATTTTTAGCCCCCCATTTTGAAACCAAATACCCTCCTATCAGTGAGGCAATCATAGAAGCTACAGCAAGTGGAGCCACCCCATAGGATGATTGTGCCTTCGTTACTTCAAAATTTGTTTCTATATATAAAGGTAATAAATTCATTGTTGATGCCATGATGAAGCCGGACATTAATGATAGTAGTAAAACAACTAACACATATTTTGATTTGAAATAATTTAGTTTAATGATAGGATCTTGTGAATGCTTTTCAGTTTTAATGAACAATGGGACGAGTAGTACTCCAATAATAAGCATTGTGATATTTTTTGATGTAATCCCCAGCATAATGGAAAGGATCATAGCTGTTAGTAAGATAATACCTAGATAATCAATTGGTTTTTTACTAATTGTTTGCGGTAATTTCATCGTACTCATTAATAAAATTACTAGAATAGAAATTGGAACATTGATTAAGAAAATCCATTGCCATGCAAAATGTTGAATAATGTATCCTCCAACAATAGGACCCATAATACTTCCAAAACCAAATACTACCCCAATCCATCCCATTGCTTTTGCACGCTCTTGTGCTGGATAACTTACAGTAATGTAAGCAGCAGTAATTGGGAAGATACCCCCTGTACCTATCGCCTGAATACTCCTTCCTATTAAAAAGGTTAAAAAGTTAGGAGCAATGCCTGATAGTAAAGAACCTAATCCAAATAACAAAATACCAGACACGAAAACTTGCTTTCTACCGAATCGGTCAGAAAATTTACCCATTAGGGGTATACTAACTGCAAAGAGTAAAGTATAAATGGTGAAACTCCATACCCCCCATGAAGTATTAATACCAAATGTAGTAACAATTGAACTTAACGCGGGTCCGACAATTCCATGATCTAGAGCACCCATAAAGATACCTGTAAGAAAAATACTTAACACAAGAGATTTTTGTTTACTTTGCGTTTGTAATTTGTTTTCTAATAATGCTTCCATAACTTCTAACCTCCAATATCTAACAAGGAAATAATTTCTATATTTATTTTATACCATACCCCCCTAATGTATGTAAAGAAACGTTTTAATATTTTTTTCCAATTTCATTATTACAACTAAATGAAACCCTTTACCTTTAACTAAAACGACTCTTGAACAACCTTTATTCACCTTCCAAGTTACTCTCAATAAACTCATTAATTTGTTTACTCATTTCTTGAGATTTTGTCCAGTGCAAATAATGATGTCCATCTAAGGTGATAAGTTCACTTGTCTTTTGATTACGTAATTGGTCTTGATAAAATGTCACGTTTGATTTTCCTTCTTCATTAACCTTGTCTTCTTTCGTCGTGAACATCATAATAGGCATATTTGGAGGGAATACCATATTCTTTGTTTTCTTAATATTATTACTTAGCTCTTGTGCTTCTTCGATCACATTCGAATTGTAAGCCTTCCAAGCAGAAAGCTTCTTTGTCATCAATAAATTCTGTTCAGAATAAGTTTCTTCATCTGCGATAGGCAGAAAGTTATCTGAAATCACATTTACTGCAGCTCTTGCGATGCCCGTCGGAGCAACAAATTTCAGATATCCGGGCAAGCCTGGTGCAGATTCTTGAAAGTATTCTGTTGCCATTGGTAAGGTGCTATCAATACCAATAATGGCTTCCACCTCATCTGGATATTGATTAACGTAATACATGCTATAAATTCCCGAAACAGAGTGAGGCATGAAGATATAAGGTCCATCAATATTGCTTTTTTTAAGAGCTGTTCTCATTTCCTCTGTTATGTTCTCTACTGTTCGTTCCTTCTTTGTGAACTCACTCCAGCCATAACCAAAGGGCTCAATGACAACTACTTTATGATGTTTTGCTAATTCATTCATTAACGGTTCGAAATCTAAGGCAGGGGCTGTCGTACCTAACCCACTTAAAAGAACAACAGTATGTTCACCTTTCCCCTTTGAATATACATGCATTTTCTTTCCATCTACCTCAACGAATTGCCCTAGTGCAGGGTACTTTTTTTGCTCAAATTTCGTCATAATTTGATGATATCCCATCCATAGTAGAAAGAATGATAGTAAGACGATCAAAACATTTCTAGTTCTTTTCCAAAATGTAGACTTTTTCTTCACCTTCATAGCTTCACATCTCCTAGTAATCTAATTCCACACGGTTTTTAAAAAAAACGAGTCATATATATATTTGAACAATTCAAAGAAAGTCCACCAAATACTAACGAACGTTAGTACATTGATTATTATAATACTTCTTTTGTGAAAATCAACAAAAATATTCCAGTAACTAGAAAAACTACAATAATGTACAGACCTGTAAAAAGCCAAGCACCTTAGTCAGATACAATACTAAGTGCTTGGCCTTTTCACTATTAATATTCCGTAATAATAATCGGTGTTCCAATTGTCACATTTGTCCGTTCTTGGTCGGGACTATAGCGTAAGCCCATTTGCACATTAACTTCCTTATTATTCTTAGCTGGAATGCTTTCTTCCCATTTTTGTGTGTAACCAGAAATTGAATGAAACCCTTTTTCTTGAACACCCTCTATAAAATCTGCTCCATACCCATTCATTAGCTTTGTTGTCGTTTCTTTCAAATCGGGTTTCCCCTCAAGATATCCACTAATTGTATAATACTCTTTGTCTATTTTTACATTGATATTATCTACTATTGAATGAAGTCCCTTACTATCCAACGCGTTATCTTTAAATTGTATTGTTAAAAACATTTGATAACGATCATTACTTTCCGTTACATAAATTTGAATTTTATGAAGCTGACTACTTACCTGCTTATTTATTTTTGCCTCAACAGTGACATGATGGTTTTCTGGTTCATGTGTGATCCATTCGTTTATAAAAGGAAACTCATCTTTTGTATTTCCCACTATTTTTTTAACCTCTTCATCACTATTCGCAGTACCTAAGTCTGCTTTTAAGTATCCTTGCCATGAAGTGATGCTTATCTGATTCTTTTCTGCGATTTCGATCATTTCTTCTAATTTATATTCTCCATTACTTCCTTCTACAGAATGAATAGAATAAAAAATAATAGTAATTAGACAGCTTACTATTAGCCCAATTTGTTTGATCATTGCTCTCTCTCCCCTCAAGAAAAAGGATTGACTTTTTTTACTAGATATATACCTATTAAAATACTAATTGAGGAAAAATAAAAAAGGATGGAACTAAATATCACGATGGTCATAACATATAAAAAAGCTTAATAAGGGGATGTTGAGTGTCAATGCTGCTAAAAAACCTAATACCGATCTTTGTCATTCTTTTGCTTTCAGCTGGAGCATGGTTAATCCCATCTGAGCAACTTCACTCCGAAATTCCAGCATTAGAGGTCTTTGGTAAGATTGGCACCACAATATCAGTTGTAATGATTATGTCTTTTCTCCTCCTGTATGTAATCTACCGATTAATAAGAAAAAACTCGTGTTAAAAGAATGAAATGATAGATTACACTATGAAGTTAGGGTGAATATAAGTGTTTGTAACATTACTACTACCGACCGTCATTCCCTATGGCAACCCAGTCACATTTTTTAATCCAACAGCTAGCTATCATCGTAAAAGGGAATTTTTCAATTGGGTTCATATGGTTCAAATAAAATATAGTCCATATCAATCTGTACCTTTATTACAAACAGATACAATGATTGAAGGAGAATTAAGTCCCCAGACAAATTTTGTCCCAAATAATCCTTCACCTTAAATAGAAGGAGTTACCCCCGGTGGGTAACTCCTTCTATTCATTTCTTCTCCACCGCATGTCCACCAAATTCATTTCTTAACGCCGCAACAACCTTCCCAGTAAACGTGTCATTTTCCAATGACCGGTAACGCATTAGTAACGAAAGAGCAATAACAGGTGTTGCTGTTTGAAGGTCTAGTGCTTCCTCTACTGTCCATTTTCCTTCTCCTGAAGAATGCATAATGCCTTTAAGATCATCTAGTTTCGCGTCTTTCGAAAAAGCACTCTCGGTAAGTTCCATTAACCATGAACGAATCACAGATCCGTTACTCCAGACGCGAGCAACTTTTTCATAGTCATAATCAAACTGACTTTTTTCTAACACTTCAAATCCTTCACCAATTGCAGCCATCATGCCGTATTCAATCCCATTGTGAACCATTTTCAAGAAATGGCCACTACCGGATTTTCCTGTGTATAAATAGCCTTTTTCAACAGCCGTATCACGAAAAAGTGGTTCAACAATTTCCCATGCCTCAGGGTCTCCGCCAATCATGTAATTTGCGCCATGACGGGCACCCTCCATCCCACCGGATGTTCCAGCATCCAAATAACTTACTCCTATTTCCTTGAATTCCTCATAACGTCTCATCGATTCTTTATAATGTGAATTTCCCGCTTCAATCACAATATCTCCGTTTGAAAGGATCGGTTTTAAATCGCTAATGACCTTATCGACCACTTGATGTGGAACCATAATCCAAATAATTCTTGGAGTATGTAAAGATTGCACGAACTCTTCAAGAGTCGATGTACCTTGAGCCCCGTATGCCTGAATTTCTTCAATAGCTTGCTCATTAATATCATATGCAACAACTTCATGGTGATGGTCGATTAAGTTTTTACTAATGTTAAGACCCATTTTTCCTAAACCAATCAATCCTACTTTCATGTCATTTCCTCCTTAATGGTCTAACTCTATGTCAGACATAGATTGTTCTTGTCTAGGTGGAGCTAGCTGATGTGGTAAGAATTTAGGGAATTCATCCTTTTCTGGTTTTGTTTGATCCAACCACCAGCCAAATCCATCTTCTTCAAGTAGCTCATATGATGCCTCAGGCCCATATGAACCAGAAGGGTACATGTGTAATGGAACAAGATTTTCTTCAAAGGCTTCCAAGATGGGCTGAACAAGCTTCCAAGAAAGTTCAACCTCCTTCCAATGAGCAAAATACGTAGAATCACCTTCTAATGCATCTAGAAGCAGAACTTCATAGGCTTCAGGCAAACTAATATGTTGTGGGGAAAAATCTACAGAGATCGGGACAATTTTTCCACCTTGTAAAGGACTTTTACTATTTAATTGTAGAGAAACTTCCGGATCTGGATTTATTCCGATCTCTAATATATTTGGACATGTTTCTACATTTTGTGTTTCATAAAGCTCTTTTAACGGATTTTTAAATTCAATAACGATCCTCGTAGACTTATTTTTCATCCTTTTACCTGTACGTATATAGAACGGAACGCCTTTCCAAACTGGATCATCTATCCATAAACGAGCTGCTACAAATGTGTCATTCGTAGATGTAGGATCTACACCCTGTTCATTTGTATATCCTGGCACTTGTTGCCCATTGATCTCACCAGGACCATATTGCCCTCTGATCACTTGTGTACTTACTTCTTCTTTTGGAATTGGACGGACGGCTTTGATTACTTTTCTCTTTTCTTCTCGGATATCTTTTGCCGTTAATCCAGATGGCAAATGCATGCCAACCATCATAAGAAGCTGCAGCATATGATTTTGAAACATATCACGAATAGCCCCAGCTTTATCGTAATAACCTGCTCGGCTTTCGACACCAACGGTTTCACTAGCCGTTATTTGGACATTCGCAATATGTTCATTATTCCAAAGTGATTGAAGAACTGGATTAGCAAATTCCAATGCTTCAAGATTTTGAACCATTGGCTTTCCTAAGTAATGATCAATTCGATAGATTTCCTCTTCATCAAATGCACTTGTTAACTTCTCATTTAATTGTTGCGCTGATGCAAGGTCGTGCCCGAACGGCTTTTCGATAATAAGCCGCTTCCATCCGTTTGTCTCTCCTAAACCTGATTCTTTTATCTTTAATGCGATCACATCAAAAAATTGTGGAGCCACCGATAAATAAAACAAACGGTTTTCTGGAATATGTAACACCTGTTCTCGCTCTTTGATTAGAGTTAATAATCCTTGATATTCCTGATCCTTTGTCACATCCACCTTGCAGTAGCGAATAAGCTTGAGAAACTCCTGCATTTGAGGGATTGTTGCATCAAACTCTGTAAAGGATTGAATCGTTTGCTTGATATGCTCATGAAAATCTTCATCAGAGAGGTCTGTAAGGCTAGCCCCTATGATCGAAAACGGAGTTGGCAGCTTTTGTTCATAAAATAATCGAAACAGGGCCGGAATAATTTTTCTCTTTGCCAAATCTCCAGTTGCACCAAATAATACAAAGGTTGAAGAATCCATCTTACCGCCATCCTTTTTTGCCTTTTATAAACATTTATTATGCTTATTGTGTCCGATGGTAGCTAAATTAAAAGGGGGAATTTATTGAATACTCTGGTGTAATTCTTGAGATTGTCGAAATTTATCGAATCGGAAATAAGTAGGGCAAAATCGAAGATAAAAGCTTAATAATCGACGATAAACCTTCCAAAATCGAAGATAAAAGCTTAATAATCGACGATAAACAAATCTTACCCCTGCTAATTTGTAAGCACATACGGCTAAATCCTGATAAGTCTTTCTTAGTAAAATCCAGTTTCCTTCTCCTACTTAAGCTTCATATTTAGGGAAATCTGGAACTTTCTCCTAAACAGAAACGTCTTATTAATAGATACTTAAACAGAGGAGAGGTTTTAAAAGTGAAAAAACATTTTATAAAAGGAGCCCTTATCTCGAGTCTTCTTTTAACAAGTAATGCTGTCCTTATTGATCCTGTAAATGCCCAAGTTCAAACGTCTTCACAAGTTACGTTTCAACAAGCATATAAGCAAGGCGAAGTATTTTCCGAGAAAATCCTTACTTACTATCGAGCTGTTGAAGCAGGAGACATTGAAAAAATCAATCATTTATATGATGATTTTACGAGTGATCTAAAAAAGATTGAACAAACGATCGGGAAGGTTCCTGGTTATCAAAACCGTAAAAATCTACAAAGATGGTTTGTTCATCCCGCGAAGGTGGACATTGAACGAACGATATATGAGGTTTCACAATATCGGTTATTAGATAAAGTGACTGACAAAGTAGAAGAAGATCAGCTAGAGGTTGCAGAATCTTTGCTAGATAAATTAGATAGACTAAAAAAACGTGGGAAAGAAATAAAACAGACTACTGGATATAAATCACTCCCTCGACAAATTTATAACGATTTATACTTAAAGGAAACTGTCACCCAAGGCCATTTAGTAACCGCCTATACTAAGAAATATAAAACGATAATCGACTCAGGAAATCTCCCCCTGCTTAATGATTCATTTCTGCAATTAAGAAGTAGTATGAAGCAAATGGATTTGCTAATTGGTCAAATTCCTAATGCTAACACAAGGAAAAAATTCGGAGAAGAGATTGTAAGACCTGCTAAACTTCAATTAGAGAGAACCCGTTACGAAATATCACAATATCAGTTAATGGAAACAATCAAAAATGATCTCATCACAAATGGAAGTAAAGAGCAGTACGAAGAACAAATGGCAATGCTTCAACGCTTAAAGGCACGTACAGAGGAAAAAAATCAGTCAGGCACCTATGAAGCTGTACCCCAGATTGAAAAGGCATTAAGGAAGTATGAGCAAACATTACAAGCAACAGAATAAAATATAAGAAAAAACAATCAAAAATAGCCTATCAATTTACATGAATTGATAGGCTACTTTCTTTGCTAACTTTATTCAAGATCACTACTCTTTTCTCACCTTCATAGCCTCAATTATCTCATTAATCTGCTTCCCATCCTTCTCAAGCACTTCCTTCACATTTGGACCAAACCATTCTAACGATGCATGTACGTCCCTTGCTGGAATCAGTTTCTCAAGGAACTCCTGATAATTTACAGACCCTTCAAATAATGAAACCATTCCTTTTCTAGAGCCGGCGGCTGCATAAACATTATTAGGAGAGAAAACATCTAATTGAGACCGCGAGGCAATATTTTTAAAGTGAAAATGAGACACATATGGTCCAAGCTGCTTCATAGCTTCAAGTGGATTTATGCCAGATTCCCATACATGTAACACATCAAAGTTTATTCGGAGAGCAGGGTGATTTGCTTCTTCAAGCAGCTGAATCGTTGAAGCTACGTTATCTGCTAACGTATTTGGATGTGTTTCAACAAGAACAGACTGGCCTTCTGAATAAAGGTATTCACAGATCAATTGAAGCTTTTCTATCAAATCTTCTCGTTCCATTTTAGTTGTCTGCGCACTTCCCTTTTTTCCAACAAAAGTGCGAATCTTTTTTGTTCCCCAATGCTTTGCTAGTTGAGAAAGCTTTTTCGTTTCTGCAAGTAGATCTGATTCGCTAGCCTCTAACGGAAGGTAATCGCTAAGCATACTTGTTTCTAAACCATATGCATTCAGCCAGTCTGCTCCATAATGAGGTTCATCGGCTAGGTTTTTTGCATGAATTCCCCAAAGCTCAATCCCCTGAAAATCGCGGTTTTGAGCCCAGTGCGCGATTTGATCAAGGGAGTGGAGATGATGTCGAAAAGAGATTGTGCAGATCGAGAGCTTCATATCATTGTCACCTTCTTTATCTTGTTGTTTTGTCCTTTAGACCATTGTTCAAAGCATTGCAATAATCCCTGTTTAATCTTAAATTCTCGTTCGTTTTGCTCAGCTAATTTTGAAGTAATATCATCAACAAGTGATAAGTCCTTTGTTAGCGCAAGCTTCATTGCTCGGTATTGTATAGTTGTATACCCCTTTACAAGATGTTCAATTTCATCACACCAAGCTTCAAAGCCATCCTCCTCAAGCTCAAGAAGCTCCCAAAAGTAAGCAAAGGCATGCTCATACGCATATTTTCGAATCGCAAGTACAGGTAATTGCTTTAATGCCGGTGAAAGCTGACCTAGATTCTCCTTCTGTTCTCCAATTGTATAGGCTTTAACAATGTCTGATAGAGCATCTGTAATAGGATTGGAATCAAGCTTAAGGCAAGTATGAAAATAAGCTTGAATTGTCTCAGCACTTGGAGGGCGAATCCTTTCAGCCTGAAAAACATACCCTCCTTCTACTGCTGGTTCCGCAATGGCGTTCAGAATTCTGTCCTTCGGTAATACGCCCTCCCACCTAAAATCAGGATCATACATAAACCACTCATCCTCATTTCCTGTTTTTTCAAGCATCACATAATGAGGAAAAGGCTTTGAATGAAACTTATTTTCTCGTTCTGGAAGCAGTGATAAGTCGAGCATCACCATCACATATTGGTGCCGATCTTTATCCTCTAAAAGTGTTAACATCTTTTCGATATTTTCCTGCTTTGATTTTGACTCGTCGTACCATTTTTGTAGCTTAATACCGTAAAGCATTTCATACCATGTTTGAAAAAATTCATGGTCAATTCTGTCTGAATGGTACGTTAATGTTCCATCCTCAAGAACATCAAAATCTGCGTCCCAGACACCAAAATAATAAGGCCTATGGTCAACTCCATTTGTTTTCTTAATGACCTCACAAACACAGCTAACAAAGCAATGAACTTTAATCATGGGTTTCCACCACCACCCCTTTTTCATGCTGGCGCTCTAAGAAAGTAGCTAAGTGGCCTACTGTTCTAAAATCATTTGGTGAAAGTGCCTCGTCTGGCATTTTGATCCCTAGATCTAACTCAATGAATAAAATCAGCTCTAAAATCATGACTGAATCCATATAAAGATCTTCATTTAAACGTGCTTCTTCATGAAAGGAAGCGATCGTCGGAAGCTCTATTTTATTTTTCAATATGTGATAGATTGCTTGAATGATATCATCTCTTGTCATATGTACGTCTCCGCTAATTTTTTTCGACTTACCTTGCCATTTGGTAGTTTGTCAATTTGTGAAACACGTTCGAACTCGATCGGTATTTGATGCGGAGCAAGATACTTGCTACACCATTCCCTAAGCACTATTTCTTCAATAAATTCAGTTGAAACATATTGAGCACATACCCGTTCTCCTGTGAATTTGTTTTGCTTTCTAAATACAACGGCTTCAATGATTCTCGGTTTCTTCATCAACACATTTTCCACTTCTTGAGGGTATACATTTAAGCCAGCAACATTGATCGTGTCATCCATTCTTGCTAAAAATGATAGAATCCCATCCTTAACATAGCCTAAATCCTTTGTAGAAATGGACTTTGTTGCTGTGTGAACGATGATCTCACTCGGTGAATCGATTTCGCCCGCTTCCACGCTTAGATGTGGTAGAGGATATCCCATTTCCCAAGCCTGTTGTAAATTTGTGTGAACGGCAACACATCCAGCCTCAGAGCATCCATACTGCTGAAAAACCTTTGTTGATACGGCTTTTAATGACTCTAACCAAGTAGCTGGGATAACTGTTCCTGAAGTCATCACATAGTGGAACCGTTGATTCGCATCCATTAACCTGCTTAGAGTGTGCAGAAGTGTTGGTGCTGCATAAAGAATATGATTGCGATGTTCACTTAGTTTTTTCAATATAAAGCTTGGATTCATTTTTGTGATGATAACAGGCTCTGCTCCTCTATTTAGACAAGAAAGCACACCGCTAATTAATCCATAAGAATGAGTAACAGGACAAGCTACGATTGAGGTGGTGAAACGATCAAGAGATAAAGCAGAAACATAACTATTGAGCTCTTCCTCAACCGAATTCCATGATCGTTCAATACATTTAGGAGCACCTGTTGTACCCGAACTCATTTGAATAAGACCACCTTCACCTTCCCATTCTCTACTAGATAATTCAGTTATAGAATGGAATGATTGATAGAATAGAAGGTTGCAAGAAGCAGCAGTCGCCATTCGTAACGCTCCTTCTTGTGGTGTAGAGGGATGAATAGGAAACACCATTCCCCCTTTTTGACGAATATATAAGCAGAGTGTGATCCACTGAAACATATCAGATAAACAAACAGCTAATCTTTTATGTTGACATTCTCTTATCGGTTGAATGGAATCAAAGAGCTCAAATTGCTTCTCCACTTCATTCAATGTATAGTAATGATCATCCACATAGATCATCGCAAATCCTCCCTTTTTCCTAACTTATTTTTCACAAGGTGACGAAATTCACTTCCACTCTTTCTGTTAAGCTTTTTCTTTAAAAGAGATTCAACATATATAGACGATTTGTTTATTTCTACCTGTTTGTGTCGTTGTTTTAACTCTGGGAACTCCTCCAAGTGAAGAGAAATCACTGTATGGACTGCATTCCAAAATTTTTCCTCTTTGTAGCCATAGTATTTTTCAAGTAGTGCTGATAATTCTGATAGATGAAAGACAAATAAGGTATCCATTGCTAGCTCTCTTAACGCCTCCACAGATGACATCCAATAATATTGATTAGCAGGTGCATCTTTAAAAGCAGGATGAATGCTTCTGAAATTTGGAACGAGGTCTTGATCTACTATGAACTCCTCAACATACTCCAAACTATCATGGAAATCTCGTAAAGCAACTTTTGTTGGCCAGCCATTTTTGTGTAAAAGAATCATATTTTGGGCATGGGCCTCAACGGCAATTCCATGTGCGATGAGAAGATGCCAGACAGGGACTACACTTACTCGTAACAATTGGTTTAACCAAGTTTCAATTCCATATCGATTAAGCCAATCATCAATAAATGGTCGACCATCTTGCTCGATTAATGATAGAGCATTACACGGGACAGCCCTCTTATCTTCTTCCACATATAGCCTTATGCTTTCTCTCCAAATGGCTCCTAGCTGTCCCTCTAGCTCTTGCTCCGATGATTCAAAAGTGATACCAGCATATTCCTTCAACATAACGAGCGATGCCTCATTTTTTAGATAAACATCCTTTTGAATGATGTGATCAAGCCAAGTTGAAATATACGGTGCTGCACAAACTCCATGAGGTTGTAATGTTCTTACAGAAGATGTGTTGACCATGTTCATAGACAGCTTGATATTCGCTTTTTCTGGATTGGACTCGTTCCATAAGGTGCGAACAGATTGCGTTGCTCTGTAATAATCCCCTTTTACCACTAACAAAAGGATTTCTCTTGCATTGAGATGATTTTCTAGTTGTTCCTGAATTGATTCCCATTGATAAGGATGAATTGGTAAAAACGTATAGGTTTCAAAACTTTCTCCCATCGAATGAAGCTGCTGTAACAGGTATTCCCACATTAATGTGCCAAGCTCTTTTCTCCAAAATGCTTCCTCGTCCCCAGGTACCGCTATTCTAACTTTGTTTCGTTTCACCGCTGTCCATATTAATGGAAACGATCGCTTTGCTTCTGGACCATACTGTTTATGATCTTCAGCTGAAAAGCCGATACGTGACTTAAAGCACGGATGATAGGGATGACCTTCCATGATTTCTGATTCTAATTCTTCATAGCTTGTATCCCTCCTGGACATGGGGTGGAAAAGATAAGTTTCATTCCACTCACATAGATTTATCGTTTGAGTTAACTCTCTCATTAATCGCCGTTTTGCCTCATCATCTGCTATACACTCTTCTACTAGCTCTTCTAATGTTGCCTCCATATTCTCTTCATCTAAACGCACCCTATCAAAGGCCATTCTTTTTCCTCTTAAACGATAGGTACGTGATTTTCCGAATAGAAAAAAGGTGCCATCCCTTTCTTCAAATTGAATCAAACCTTCATATATCATCGCCTCGACTAATTGTTTTTTCACTCGTGCTTCTGTTGTTTTAGTAGGTATAAGAGATAACTTTTGCACATTTCTCCTCCTTTTGAAGGGGTAAGAAAGGATTATCTATTTTTGTGTAAATGGCTTGCTCTAGCTTGGCTGTTAGTTCATCTACATCATGAAGACGTGTTAATAAATTTGCTTTGTATGATAGTTTTTCTTCATTTAATAAGCTAGAAACAAATTGCTTGCCTTGCCCTACTAGCTCTCCTTCTAACATCTTCAGCTTATCTAATGACCACTCAAGCAGAGTTGCTTCAGATATCAGACCATCAGCTCCAAATCGGTAGATAACCGAGAAAAGCTGATTCATCACTAAATAATAGGTAAATCTTTCTTGTATTAACGAATTCTCATAAAAAAGCTCCGGTGCTTCCAATAACGAAGGCTCCATCTGACAAAGAACTTGTTTGTGATGTTCTGATAAATAATAGCCCTGATTATCCCGATAAAAATACGTTTTTGGATAACCCTCTGAAACATCTAGAACACTGTTTTGCTGATGAGCTTCTAATGCAATTCCATATTCATCATATAAACGGATAAGTGGTTCAACCGCACAGCACCAATAGTTTTCAAACCATTTCATACTCACTTCCTCTATGGAAAGATGATCTCGCTTGACCACCTTCAAAATGAGGTGATAAAGCCTTGATTGTTGATTTGGCAAAGGATCTTGAACAATGGCTGCAATGGAGCTTATTCCCTCATCTCTTCCTGAAGGAAAGGGATTTGACCTAATAATCACTTCAAATCCTGATTCTTTCTGATTTGGAAAATCAACCGTTACATAACCTGGATCGTCAATCATTTGGAAAGCTGGATAATATTCATTAAACGATAATTTCCTCCATAATCTTGCTATTACGACACCAGCTTTTAGTTCATGCTGTTGATTCACTCGTAATGAATTGGTGACTTTCACAGGAATTGAAAATTTGAGCATATACTCCTCATCAGCTCTATAAACCGTTCGTAGTGAGGATGTTGCGGTATAGTTTTTCCCTAAAGTCCCTAAGCTTTTTATTAATCCCTTATTCATTGCGTCTTTCACATGATCTTGTTGTAAAAGCCACTGAGCTTGAAGTGGGTGCATTGGAATGATAAAAGCTTCTTTCGGTATGTGTAGAGTCGGAGATGAATGAATTAAGGCCGTTTTCAGCAGATCACTAGCACTCTCAGTTGACAAAATGCATTCTTCTTTTATCATGCTGGAATCAACTTGAAAGTAATGAAGCTGAAAACTTCCTGCTAATTCTGGTGCAAAGCTTTTGTGCTGCCAATATGACATTCCTTGCCTGCTTTTTGGTGTAGGGTGAAACCAATGACCAAAAAGTAACGATTGCTCTGTTTCAATAAATGAGCTGTTTTCTGAATAAAGAGTTTGAGAATCCTCCATTCTTGCTTCAATATATCTTTTCATTGTTTGATAGCTTCCAATTAATCTGAGAATAAGTTCATCATAATGTGAAGCAAGATCATGATCACTGTTAGAATTTGTTATTAAGTGAAGCTCTTGAATCAACGTCATCATAAGGGTGAGCTTTTCTTCTCTATACCACTGCTTTCCCTTCTGACAGTACTTAAGTGCTGCTCCTAAAACATGCCTTCCAACCTTTGAGAGATAGTTTACTTCGATTGCTATTCGAATGTCTTGCTGAAGAAGCTCAAGCTCTATAATGTATGGACCATCAAGGAGGATCGAAGACCTATTTTCTATGATCCAATCCTCCGTCCTTATGTAATGTCCAGTACCAGCTTCTCGAATATAACTATTAAAAAAGGCCTGAAACGTTGCGTTTTCAGCGATTATTTTAGCTGAATCGTTCATATTTCCACCCTTTCACAGAGTCTATAGTCCTACTAATTGAAAATCATTCTCATTAGGTGAGGGAAAAATAGTCTTCCTTTACAGAAGACTACATTTTCAAAAGTGATGATTATTCACCTAATAATAATGTTTCAATTTCTTTCAAGCCTTTTTGACGTTCAATCGGATCCCAAAAGCCCCAAGTAGTTGTAAGAGTATGTACTTTATCATTTTGTACTGCTCTTAGGTTTTTCCAAACTTCTCCTTGAGTAACAGAGTCATAGTATTCTCCACTATTAAAGTAAGTAACATCAATAATGTGATCAGGATCATATTTTACTAGACCTTCAATCGAAATATTTTCACCAAAATCTTCAGGGAGGTTCTCAGTTGGTTTTAGTTTTAGATCATCAAATAATAATGAGTTCGTTGCATGATTTGTTGTTCCATATACACGAATGTCCTTTTTATTGATACCAACTGCCATGAAGGTTTCTTCCCCAACCTTCTCACGAATACGATTTCCGATATCTTCTGCTTCTTTTTCTAGATCTTCAATTACCTTTTTACCCTCTTCTAATTTACCAGCTGCTTCAGCTACTTTTAGGTGATCTTCCTTCCAATCTCCGCCTACCTCAACAACAACAGTAGGAATTGTCTCAGCTAATGCATCGTACAATGGTTTGTATCGATCACTGATAATTAATAAGTCAGGGTTAAGCTTTACAATTTCTTCCGTATTTATTTCATCTGCATATGGCAGAGCTGTTACACCAGCTAATTCTTCTGTTAAATGTGGTGGGAATTCATTGTCATATGCCATAACAGCATGTGGTTTTACCCCTACAGATACGAGTGAACCTTCCCATGAAACATGTGATAAAAGCACAATTTTCTCTGGGTTCATCGGTACTTCTGCTTCTCCGTATAAATGCTTAACTTTTCTTGTCTCCGCTACTTGCTCTTCTTGCTCTGTCTCGTTTACTTCCTCTGCTGCTTGTTCTTCTTTATTCTCTTCTGCATTAGAAGCAGTTTTTTCTCCATTACCGCATGCTGTTAATACAAGTAAAAGCAGCATTAACATCATGCTCCATGAAGCTAATTTCTTTGCCATGAGCCTTCCTCCTAACTGATAATGAATTTCATTTATGATGATAACAATTATCAATTAAAGCGAACATGGAGATTTCATCCTTTTTACATGGACGAAATACACACCTTACTAAACTATGACATTAATTTTGAAGCTTTAAAGCTTGAGCTAAATTGAAGGAGCATTTGTTTCCTGCCTATTGGTCCCCAAGGATCCCATTCGTGGCTCTTAGGATAATAAACTTCCTTATTTTTAACAGCTTTTATTTTCTTCCATTCCTTTGATTGAACCACTTTCCATACATCTTTTTCATGACTCCAAAGGATAAGCAGCTTGTCAATATTTAATGTGGCAAGCTCCTCTACTGTTAGTAATCGATATCCGCTAGTAGGCAAATCAGGATGAGGCTCAAAGCCCAGCTTTTGATATAACAAATCAAAACAAGCATGATGGCTGTGGCCATAAAGACGAATTTCATTTTGTCTAATCCAAATAACCGCCCATTTCCCTTTACGCGTTAAAGGACAGAGTTCATCCTTCACCTTTGACTCTAAGCAAGAAATCTCCTGTTCAATTTTATCCACCATACTCTCTCTTCCAAGCAAGCTTGCAATCTCGCGAAGATAGTCGTTCCATTCCGTTTTGAATGAAATATGCTGAACTCTTTGTTGATGTGATAGCAACACAGCTTGTACCTCTCCATTATGTAACGGCGTTTTTAAAATGCGGTCCGGCTGTGATTGAAGAATTTCCTCCGGTTTAAACATCTTTTCTGCATTTAGTAAACGTGTTCCTTGTAAATGATGTTCTAGATAGCTTGGAAGCCCACTACTCAAAGGATAAACGGATGGATAGAATGGAGCCGCTACAGGCTGTATGCCTAATGACAGCAAATGATCCTGTAAAAACATTTGACTCACAACCGCAATTCTTTCCTTTGACTTTTTCATAAAAATGGTAGGAGCCTCTCCTACTTTTTGTTTAAAAAGACGACTAAAATAAAATTCATCCTGTAACCCGATTTTCATCGCAACATCTTTTGTTGTAATCCCCTTATTTTGAAGCATCAGCGCTTTCGCAGTTTGTATTCTTTCCTCCATTAAAAACTCTTTAGGTGACATTCCTACTCGCTTTTTAAACGCACGTGTAAAAGAATTTGGTGTCATATTTGCCTTTTCAGCTAGTGTTGCTACCGAATATGGATTGGCTACATTCTTTCGAATTAACTCAATCATTTCCTCAATTTGATCCACTTCAGCATAATCTGTTAACAAAGATAAGATCGTCCAAACTGCAGATTGAAATTTACATTGAGCCGATAACGACTCCCCATTTTGTAACCGAATCGCTTCATCCCATAGTGACACCATCTTTGCTGGCAATTGATCAGCTAGGCGAATGGACAAAACATTTGAAAGGTTTTTTACTTCCTTATCCCATGACAGCATATAAACTATTAAAAGCTCAGAAGATGTGGATAGAAAATGACAGTCTTCTGTTAGGAAATAACTTTTACCTTCTTTAAGAGCTTCCTGTTCTCCATTTTTCGTTAAAAACCCATGACCCGAAGCAATGTACATAAGGTTAATATGCCCGTTCATGATGTTGATTGACTCAACACCTCCATCCCGAACTTTTAACATATCAAGCTTAAAATGATGAAGTTTCGTCAAAAGTAACTGTGACATAAAAGCACCTTCCTTATTTTAGAAAAAGAATTGACAAACTGAACGTAACAATAGTAGATTAATAGACAATTACGACAGTAAATGAAAATGATAATCATTTACGCGAAAAATAAAAGGAATGATTCTGATGAAAAACCATTCAATGACTGAATTAGCATGTGATACACCATCTCAATCTGTGAAGCACAATAACGCAACAGTAGTGAGTTTAGTTGGTCTGCTTTTCATTTTTATTAGCTTAATTGTTTCCATTGGTCTTGGAGCAGTTTGGATAAGTCCTGCTGTTATCATAGATTCTTTTTTTTCGTTTCAAAATGGAAATATTGAGCACCAGCTTATCCGAGAAATCAGGATTCCGCGTGCTCTAACGGCTGCTTTAGTCGGGGCAACCCTTGCAGTTGCAGGAACAATCATGCAAGGACTTACACGAAATCCACTTGCTGATCCTTCTATTATTGGAATTACACATGGTTCTGGATTAGCCATTGCGATTTCTCTTGCGTTTGTAGGATCAGGATCTTATTGGGTGCTTCTTCTTTGGTCATTTGCAGGATCAGCGATTGGTGCATTTTGTGTTTTAGCCTTCTCGATGATATCAAGAGACCGCATCTCTCCTGTAACACTTACTTTAGCTGGGGCTGCCTTGAGTACCCTTTTTAGTGCCTTATCAACTGGTATCGCGCTTTATTTTCAAGTATCCCAAGACCTTAGCTTTTGGTTTGCTGGAGGATTATCAGGCACAAAATGGCTTCATGTTTTCATTCTCCTTCCCACCGTTATCATTGGTCTAACACTAGCATTATGGATAAGTCGTTCGCTCACCATTTTAGCTATGGGAGAAGAGGTCGCTACAGGACTTGGACAATCTTATCAAAAGGTTCGTTGGATCGGATTGATCAGTGTTATTTTACTGTCAGGTGCTGCTGTTTCAATTGCTGGTGCAATCGGGTTTATCGGACTTGTGATTCCACATGTGATTCGGTTGCTTGTTGGTCCCGATTACCGTATATTGCTACCGCTTAGTGCGATTGCTGGAGCATTTCTTCTTGTTGTGGCAGATATCGGCGCCCGAATGATCAACCCACCTTTTGAAACACCTGTTAGTGCAGTTACTGCCCTTGTCGGGGTACCATTTTTCCTTTATCTATCACGTCAGAAAAGGGGGTATATGTAATGGACTGGAAAGAAGCATTACTTCAATCTAAATTATGGCTATTACTACTTACATGCTTGATTCTTAGCGTTTTTATAATCAGTCTTTCAACAGGAGTTTTGCCCATTTCACTCAAAGATATCGTTGCGACACTTTTAGGAAATGGAACACCTCAACAAGAACTTGTTTTGTATCAATTAAGATTACCGCGAATGATGATTGCACTATTAATTGGAGCAGGACTAGCACTATCAGGAGCGATTCTCCAAGGCTTATCACGTAATTCATTAGCCGACCCTGGCATACTAGGCATAAATGCAGGGGCAGGATTAGCTGTTGTATGCAGTATTTTTCTATTTGGACAATCCAAAGGCAGCATTCTTTCTTCTACCTTTTTTCTACCTGTTTTCGCGTTTGTAGGCGCTTTAATTATTGCACTCTTAATCTATAGCTTTTCTTGGAAAAATGGAATTGACCCTGGCCGTCTCCTCCTCATGGGACTTGGCTTTAATGCTTTATGTGGGGCATTATTAATCATTTTCCAATTAAAAATGGACCCAAAGGATTTTCAACAAGCAACGATATGGCTGACAGGTAGCATTTGGGGAGCACAATGGCCATATGTATGGGCTTTGCTACCTTGGATTCTACTCTTAATTCCTATCTCCTTTTTAAAAGCAAGATCAATGAATTTGCTTCAATTTAGTGAAACTGTTCCACATGTTCTTGGACTAAAGGTTGAGTCTGAGCGCCGGTTTTTATTAATTCTTTCAGCAGCATTAGCTGGAGCATGTGTAGCTGTTGGTGGTGGCATTGCATTTATTGGACTACTAGCACCTCACCTCGCCCGCCGACTATGTGGAGCAAATTATTTCAGCATTTTACCAGTTTCCGCTTTAATCGGTGCCCTTCTTTTACTTCTAGCGGATATGATTGGAAAAAATCTCTTAGCACCAGCTGATATTCCAGTTGGTATTGTGATCTCTGTCATCGGAGCTCCATATCTCATTTATATGTTGCTTACGAGAAAGGGAGTTGGCTTGAAAAGCTAAATAAGGAGATCGCTCATCAGATAATAAGCGATCTCTTTCTCCCTTTATGGGCTTGTATATTCTTTCTGTCCAAGTACATAGTACAAATCTTGACAACTATCTAAAATGAAGGAAGGAGAAGGTTTTCCACGATTTTCCCGGTGTCCAGCTAGGTGAATCTCACTTGTTTCCCATGCCTTCCATGCGCTTTCTGATTCCCAACGAATGAGAATCATCACTTCTTCATTACCTTTTCGTTGCTTTTTCTTGCTAACACTCATATCAATAAAGCCCGGCTGCTTCTCAATGACTCCCTCCCCTGCAAAACGCTCGACCATCTTCTCCGCATGACCCTCTGTAACAGTGATTGATTTTTTCTGGATAAAAATGTTACATCTCCTCCTTAATCATTGTGTGATCTTCTGTTATTATAAATAATAATGATAATCAATTTCAATAAGAGAATGATTGATTAGTAAAATATATACATATGAAACGTAAAATTCTACGAGAATGTGAGGCTTCTTACTTATGAGAAAAAATAGAAATGTGTGGATTTTGCTAACAGGTGAGTTTGTAGCAGGCTTTGGGTTATGGCTGGGGATTATCGGTGATCTTGAGTTTATGCAGGATAAGGTATCTTCTGATTTCTTAAAATCTCTTATTCTTGTAGCTGGTATTTTTGCAGGAATAATCGCTGGTCCACTTGCGGGAAAGATTACAGACCAATATAACAAGAAAACCATCATGCTCTACTCTGGCATTGCCCGACTCATCAGTGTAGCTTTTATGTTTATTGCAATTGAAACAGGCTCTGTATGGTGGATGATTGCTTTTCTCGTTTCTATTAATCTTTCGGCAGCCTTCTATTTCCCAGCATTGCAAGCAACTCTCCCTCTTGTTGTGGAGAAAAAAGATTTATTGCAGCTTAACGGAATACATACAAATGTTTCTACCCTATCCCGCATTCTTGGTACAGCCGCTGCTGGGATTTTCTTAAGTGTAATGTCACTTTGGACGCTTTATTTGTTGGCGTTTATCTCTTATGTTGTTCTTTTTATTCTTACATGCTTCTTAAAAGTAGATGAACAAAAGTGTAAAGCTCAAAGCATTAAAGAAGACGCTGCTTCAAATGGACAAGGATTTAAAGAGGTGTTTCCTCTTATAAAAGGTCAGCCTCTTGTCCTCATGACACTTGTTTTAACGATCGTACCGATTCTGTTTATTGGGGGCTTTAATCTAATCATTATCGCGATAAGTGAAATCCAAAACAATCCCTCAGTAAAAGCCTGGCTATATGCTGCAGAAGGAATTTCCTTTATGCTCGGTGCTTTTTTCGTTAAAAGGTATGGGAACAAGTCTCCATATGCTACGTTATTGTTCTTTTCTACTATTATCGGGATTTCTCAACTAGTCCTCTATTTTACAAACATGCCGATTATAACAGTTGTAGCGTTTATTTTATTCGGCTTTTCAGTAGGCACTTTCTTTCCAACTGCAGCGACGATCTTTCAGACAAATGTTCCGAGTGACTTTCATGGTCGATTTTTCTCTTTCAGGGGAATGTTTGACGATTTCACCTATCACATCGTTTTAGTCGCAACAGGACTTTTATTAGATATCATCGGATTTCAACAGATGACTGTGATCTTTGGTGTGCTGTCACTCCTGATTACGGGTTGTTTTTATATGAAGTTTAGGAATGGGGATAGAGAGAATTCTTTATTTAAAGAAGCTGGGTGATGTAGGAAAATGTATGTTATAAACTCTATCTAAATAGCAGGCTATCCCATCTTGAGATAGCCTGTATTGTATAAACCTTATTCTTACTAAGTAAACAACTATCACTTAACACTACTAGCTAGAAACATCGAAGCATCCTGATTCATAAAAATACGCTGTCCATGGTGAAATGTCTTCATGTCAACTGATTTAAATCCTACTTCATGTAACATCTCTTTCAGTTCTTCATGTAAAAAACCGTTATGAACCTTCGGATGATGAATGTGATCGTTTTTGTCAAAATCGACAATAATGAGCTTGCCACCTTGATTTAAAATGTTGAACAATTCTTGTAGTATTTTTTTCGTGTCCGGAATATGAAGAAGGACCAGTAACATGAACACGATGTCTGCCTTAAGCTCATGAGTTTCTTGAGTAAAATCTGAATAAAGTACCTTTGCGTTAGTGATTCCTTTATGAGATATTTTAGCTTTCGCGACCTCCAGCATTTCTTTAGATGAATCAACCAACAAAACAGAATCTACTAAATCTGCCATTTCTAAACTAACAAGACCAGTACCACTTCCATAGTCTAGTAAAGATTTAGAATGGCTATTTTGTAATTCTGTTCTCACTTCCTTCACGATCACTTTTGCTAATTCCATTCTTTCTTCTGTATCATATCTTTTGGCCATCTCTTCAAAAACGTTATGTTCCATGTTACACTCCCCTATTTATTAATCACAATCGATAGTTTGTAGTTTGCATGCTCGTTTAATGCTTCTAAAAATTGATTCATATGTTCATTGGACGTAAATTTGCATTCAAGTAAGTAACAGCCTTCTCCACTAATTTTATAATTATTTAGGATATATTGATCATGAAGCTTAATGAAAGAAAGATACGGTTGGTGATTAATGCTTTGGGTAATGATCGTAATAAAAGCATATATATGATAACCTAATTTACCTTGGTTCACTTTAATCGTATATCCTTCAATCACTCCACTATCCTCTAGCTTCTCCACTCTTGCTGAAGTAGCTGGTCCTGTTAAATGGACTTTCTCGCCCAGTTCTTTCATTCTAATTCGGCTGTTCTTGGAAAGTTCATCAAGAATTTTTAAATCTGTGTGATCTAACAATTGATTCAACTCCTTTCATTATTAAAGTAAAAAGGCCAAAAGAGTTTATTTATTCTATGTATCCGTGATTAGCTTATATTTTAGAATATACATTGTAGAAAGGAATTTATAAAGAAAAGGAGTTTTTCACATGAAGATAAATACAATACGAAATGCGACGATCATTGTTGAATATGCCGGTAAAAAATTTTTAATAGATCCAATGTTAGCAGAAAAGGGAGCTTACCCACCATTCCCAAATTCACCAAGACAAGATCAGCATAACCCTTTAGTTAGCTTACCTACATCAATTGAAGATATGATCAACGTAGATGCGGTTATTGTCACCCATCTCCATTATGATCATTGGGATGAAGCGGCAAAAGAGGCATTGCCAAAAGATATGAAAATATTTGCCCAAAATGAGGAAGACGCAAAAGAAATTCAAAGCGCTGGTTTTCAAAACGTAGAGGTTCTACAAGAGAATACAGTCTTTGAAGATATCAAATTAATCAAAACAAAAGGTGAACATGGAAGAGGCGAAATCTTAAAATTCACTGGTTTCGTATGTGGTGTTGTTTTCAAACATCAAACTGAGAAAACGCTATATGTTGCTGGAGATACAGTGTGGTATGAAGCCGTTCAGGAAGTGATCAACACACACAAACCAGAAATTATTGTAGTAAATGCTGGTGATAATCAATTCTTTGAAGGCGGTTCTCTTGTTATGGGAAAAGATGATGTTTTTGAAGTTTATAAAGCAGCCCCTACCTCCAAGATTATCGCAGTCCACATGGAGGCTGTAAATCACTGGGGTTTATCGAGAGAAGAATTAAAACAATTTAGTAAGGAAAAAGATATGACATCTAACGTTTTAGTACCTGATGACGGTGAATCTTATCTATTTAAATAGGAGAGAAGAGATTGGAGGTACTCCTATTATCATCTGTATAGCTTATTAAGAGTCTGTTGAGGGGGCTTTGAACTTTGGATCAAATCCTCCTTTTATTTTTTTGTTTTTCACTGTTATTTTATAGAAAGGTTATGCATGCCACATGACATAACTCCCCTGCTTTTCCTTAAATTTCATTATAAACGAAGCAAAAAATACTGCCTAAATTTAAAAAGGTCATTTATCTTCGATTATGGACGTTTTATCTTCGATTACAGTGAGTTTATCTTCGATTATCAGAATTTATCTACGATTTTCCCCATTTTATCTTCGATTCTACAATTTACTACATATTTCGCCATCTACGAATCACAATCGAAAACTTCTTATACAGCGCTACATCATTATGAAATTTAGATCAATATCAATGTTAAGATTTTGTAAATATAACTGCGAAGTTATTGCAAATAATTTTTTCATGTTATAGACTTTCGTTATCGAAAATCGATATTGTATATTGATATTGAACTTTCCGGAGGTGATTGTTTGGAAGACAAAGTGTTACGCAAACTATTTCTCGGTTTTATCCACATTCATATTTTGCATCATGCCAAAGACCACCCGATCTATGGAGTTTGGATGGTCGAAGAATTAAGAGAGCATGGCTATAATATCAGTTCTGGTACTCTTTATCCCATTCTACATTCTATGGAATCAGATGGGTTATTAGAAAAAGAAGAACGAAATGTTGAGGGAAAAATTAGAAAATATTACACAACTACGGAAAAAGGAAATGAAGTCCTAGTTGAGGCTAGAAAAAAAGCTTACGAGTTATTTAAAGAAATAAAAGATTAAGAAAAGAAGGTGAGTTTTTATGAAGAAACAAAATTTAAGTTTTAAAGCACTTATGGAAATACTTTTTATTTCTACAAGGCTTGGTTTAACCTCATTTGGAGGTCCTGTAGCTCATTTAGGTTACTTTCACAATGAGTATATTCGTAAAAGGAAATGGTTGGATGAAAAAAGCTATGCTGACTTAGTTGCCCTATGTCAGTTCTTACCAGGTCCAGCAAGTAGCCAAGTGGGGATTGGAATTGGCGTCATGAGAGCTGGCGTCTTAGGAGGAATTGTCTCATTTATTGGTTTTACCTTGCCATCTGTTATTGCTCTTATTGTTTTTGCATTGATTCTTCAAGGGGTAGATGTAGCAGATGCAGGCTGGATACATGGGTTAAAAATTGTAGCCGTTGCCGTTGTGGCACATGCTATTTTAGGAATGGCACAAAAGCTTACTCCTGATTTAAAGAGAAAAACTCTCGCTTTATTAGCATTAGTAATTACCCTTTTATGGCAAACAGCTTTTACGCAAGTCGGTGTTATTCTACTTGCTGCTTTTATCGGTTTTCTATTGTATAAAGAAAATACCAATACTGATGATGCTGATTTACAAGTACCTATTTCAAAGCCTTTTGCATTAGTATGCTTATCGTTGTTTTTTGGACTTCTCGTCCTTTTGCCAATTTTGAGAGAAACAACAGCATTAAATTGGATTGCCATGTTTGATAGCTTTTATCGTTCAGGTTCTTTAGTATTTGGTGGTGGTCACGTTGTTTTACCGTTACTTGAACGTGAATTTGTACCAACAGGATGGATGAGTGAAGAAGCTTTCTTAGCTGGATACGGTGCTGCACAAGCTGTACCTGGCCCACTCTTTACATTCGCTGCCTATTTAGGGGCCGTAATGAATGGTTGGCAAGGAGGCCTTTTAGCCACAATTGCGATCTTTTTACCAGCATTTCTATTAATCTTTGGTACACTTCCATTTTGGGACGCTTTACGTCGAAACCCTAAAATCAAAGGCGCTTTAATGGGAGTAAATGCTGCAGTAGTTGGCATTTTAATTTCTGCCTTCTATCAACCAATCTGGACGAGTTCGATATTAGCTCCAATTGATTTTGCACTTGCTGCAATTCTTTTTACCATGTTGGTGTATTATAAAGTTCCACCTTGGATCGTCGTTATTACAGGGGCAATTGGTGGGTCATTAATGACACTAATATAAACAAAACGACCTCACAATTTCACACCATGTGGGGTCCTTTTTTAAAGTTTCCTTTTTAACTATGGTCTGCTGTTACTAAGAAAGAACCACTGCTTTTTCTGTTGTAATTTAGGCCAAAGAATCCGTTTATTTTTCTCAAATACTATAATAAAATGAAATTAGGCAGTAGAATTCAAAAAATTTAAAGCATATTGGGGGGATTACAGTGGAATTCTTCTACCATGAATCATATCAATTAAAAGATTTTTTTGAGAAAAACATTCAAAGCTTCGAAGAGTTGCTTCTTTCTGAAGCTGTTAATGTAAAAGATATGATTGATGACATTTTACATATTGGAAATATCGATCTAGTAAATAATGCTAAGATTCTTGTTTTCTATATTATTGACCGAAAAGAAAAAGAGCTTCGACAGTTTGCCAAACATGAAGGTATTGCTTGGGCTACTCATTCAATTGACCTATCATTTAAATTAGAGTGGGTGCAAGCCATTCGTCGAACAATTTGGTTTCTAATTAAAGAGTATAACAAGTTAACAAATGACAAAATTATTGAAAACTTTTTTACTCTTGAAAAAGAAGTAAATAATCAAATTGATGACTTTTTAAATGCCTTTTTTATTAGTTACTCTACATATAAGGATTCTTTGATTAAGGCACATAGAGAGCTAGTCGAGAATTTGTCTGTGCCGATCATCCCAATCAATTCCTCCGTCTGTATATTGCCACTAATTGGTGCCATAGATGAATTTCGCACACATATTTTAGAAGAAAAAGTACTAACTGAAATTGGAGTGCTACGCATTCAAACATTAATTATTGATTTATCCGGTATTGCCGATATGGAGATTGATGTGATTGAACATTTATTAAAAATAATAGATGGTGCAAGTATGATGGGATGTAAATCAGTTATTACTGGTTTACGAGTAGAAGTTGTGAGAAAAATGATACACCTTGGTATCTCATTTGAACAAAAATCAAAAACATTGGGAACACTGCAACAAGCTTTAAGTGAATACTTACATTAATGGACTAAAGAGGAGGATCTTAACATCCTCCTCTTCCTTTTTAAATGCATGTTCAAAAGTTAGCTTATATGGAACTTCCTTTCGTCTCGTGTTTGCAAAACCATTTATCCACGACCAACCGTATCGTTCAACTTCGTGCGATACTTATCCGACCACGTTTTCGTATCCTTCACGAGTTCATCGCAGAAAGAAGCCACGTCTTCACCTGTGAGGTCAGTGACTTTCTTGCCTTCTGCTGCACCTTCCTCAAAAAGGTCGATGATTCCATTAAAGATACGGCTGCATTCCTTCCATTCAGTAGGACCACCAGTAGTCCACATATACTTTTGAATGGCTTTATAAGCGTTATGATACTCACTTGGAAGTGCCTTTGCACGTGCCTCCATCGCATTCCATTCTCGCTTGTCTTCCAGACTTCCGATCATTTTTTCAATAATATTCATATTGTTTCTCCTTTTTATTTTATTTTTGTTTTGAGTTCGTTAATTTTACTCGAGACAAATTCCCATTTCTTCCAAAAAGTTTCAAGATGCTCTTGACCTGCTGCATTGAGTGTGTAAAATTTTCTCGGCGGTCCCATATTGGATGGCTTTTTCTCGATGTTCACCAAATTGTTTTTTTCAAGCCTCATGGTAATCGTATAAACAGTGCCTTCAACCACATCAGTGAATCCAAGTTCTCGCAGCTGTTGCGTGATTTCATAGCCGTATGTTTCACCACGGCTGATGATCTCAAGGACGCAACCCTCAAGCACCCCTTTCAGCATTTCTGTAATATTCTCCAAAGTATTCCCTCACTTGTATTTCAATATATTTTCTTAAACACTGTGTACCTTGTGATACAGATATTCAGTATTACTTACTACCTGTATATAGTAATACTGAATACCGTTAATTGTCAAGGTATAGATATTATGATCAAGTTTTATAGCTCATAAAAAAACATCAAATCATTTCGATTTGATGTTTTTATCACTATTCTTTAATGGTTTGCGACTTTACTTAAACCGCCTGGCTTATTATGAACAGCAATTCTCTCTATTAATTTGTTACTTTCTGTATTCACACCAATAAGGTTAACCTTCACACCATTTTGATGATATTTAATAATGACTTTATCGATAGCACCTACTGCCGAATCGTCCCAAAGGTGAGCATTTGTTAAATCTAAATCAACTTCTTTTACATTTTCTCTATAATTGAAGCTTTCAACAAAATCAGTAACAGATGCAAAGAATAGTTGACCAGAAACACGGTATATTTTCTTGCTAGATTGATCTGAGGATAAGCTTGTAATCTTCACCTTAGAAATTTTAGATGCAAAGAAAATTGCACTTAAAATAATTCCAACAAGAACACCTTTAGACAAGTCATGTGTCATAAGAACCGTGATCACTGTTACAACCATAACGATTGTATCTGTTAATGGTACCTTATGAAGTGTTTTTAATGATGTCCAGTCAAAAGTTCCGATTGATACCATAAACATAACTCCTACAAGAGCAGCCATTGGGATTTGAACTAACAGGTCATTGAGCAGTAGGATTAGGACCATTAAGAAAACACCCGCTACTAAAGCAGATAAACGTCCTCTACCACCTGACTTCACATTAATTACCGATTGTCCAATCATTGCACAACCGGCCATTCCGCCAAAAAATCCTGACACAATGTTTGCAATACCTTGCCCACGAGCTTCTTTATTTTTGTCACTGCCTGTATCTGTCATATCATCTACGATTTGTGCTGTTAATAATGACTCAACTAACCCAACAATGGCAATTGATAAAGAATACGGGAAAATGATTTGTAATGTTTCAAAAGTAAAAGGAATATCAGGTATTAAGAACATCGGTAATGTTTGAGATAACTCACCCATATCTCCTACCGTTCCAACATTACTTCCTGTCATTACAGCAATAATCGAAATCACAACAATTGCTACTAAAGGTGATGGCACCACCTTAGTAAAACGAGGTAAAATGTAAATAATAGCTAGAGCACCTAGAACCATTGTATACATTGGCCAAGATTCACCAACAAAATGAGGCAATTGTGCAGTAAAGATAAGGATAGCCAAAGCATTAACGAAGCCAGTCATAACCGAACGAGGCACAAATTTCATCAATCTGCCTAATTTCAAAATCCCCATTACGATTTGAATAATACCAGTTAGAATGGTTGCTGCAAGTAAATACTGCAATCCATAGTCAGCAACTAATGTTGTCATAAGCAGAGCGGTCGCACCAGTTGCGGCTGAAATCATTCCGGGACGTCCGCCGACAAATGCTATTGTTACAGCAATACAAAATGAGGCATACAACCCAATCATAGGATCAACACCGGCAATAATTGAAAATGCGATAGCCTCAGGAATTAAAGCGAGCGCTACTACGATACCTGATAAGATGTCTCCTCTGATATTTCCAAACCAAGAATATTTAATTGTCATATTCTCCAAAAAAAATCCTCTCCTTTTTCACTTTTATTTTTTAATGACTTTCAACTCTCATGAAAGTCGGGTCCGTTATTAACAAAAAGCATTATATCTGTTTTTTATGGTTTTGTGAAATTGTAGGTAAGCGTATACATAAATTAAATACTCTTTATTTCTCCGGTTCTCAAACAAATACAACTAAATGCCAAAAAATAAGTGTCGGTAACTTTTTACATTGAGTTGTTTAAAAGATATGTCACCCTGATAATCATATCGTATTCTTCTTATCCTCATCGTAAAAGAGCAGAGTTGAAGATAAATCCTTATGTGTTTTCACCAACAACCTGCACATACTAAATAGAGGTTTAAGGAGGCGAATGAAATGGAACAAGTATCATATAGAGAGTCTTGGTTTAGAAATATAAAAGGAGATATTCTATCTGGCCTAGTAGTAGCTCTAGCGTTAATTCCCGAAGCCATTGCCTTCTCTATTATTGCAGGTGTTGATCCAATGGTAGGACTTTATGCATCATTTACGATCGCCGTAACGATTGCGTTTGTTGGCGGAAGACCTGGAATGATTTCTGCTGCAACAGGGGCAATGGCACTTCTGTTTACGGAACTAGTAAGAGATCACGGCATTGAATATCTCCTTGCAGCTACTATCTTAACTGGTGTTTTGCAAATTCTATTTGCTGTCTTTAAGTTAGCAAGATATATGAAATTTATCCCAAGATCCGTCATGGTTGGATTCGTTAATGCTCTAGCGATTTTAATTTTCACCTCACAGCTACAACACTTTGTAGATGAAACATCGATAATCTACGTTTTAGCTGGTGCTACATTATTAATCATTTACTTATTACCCTATGTAACGAAGATCGTCCCATCAACCCTAATAGCTATTATAGCGGTCACAGCTATTGTCATTTTCGGTGATATACAAGTAAGGACTGTTGGGGATATGGGTGAATTAACACGCACATTGCCTAATTTCTTAGTTCCAGACGTACCATTCAATTTTGAAACTCTAGCAATTATTTTTCCTTACTCACTTGCTTTAACCATTGTTGGTTTATTGGAGTCTCTTCTCACCGCTTCTATTGTTGATGATATGACAGATACTCCAAGTAATAAAAATGTAGAAAGCAACGGCCAAGGTGTAGCGAATATTATCACTGGTTTTTTTGGAGGAATGGCAGGCTGTGCAATGATCGGGCAATCGGTTATAAACATAAAATCTGGTGGAAGGGGACGGCTTTCTACCCTAGTTGCCGGGATCTTTCTAATGTTCCTAATCATTTTTCTAGGAGATATTGTCGTTCAAATACCAATGGCTGCATTAGCTGGTGTGATGATAATGGTATCAATCAGTACGTTTGACTGGAATTCAATTCGAACTCTGCATTTAGTTCCAAGAAGTGATGCTATTGTGATGATTGTTACTGTTTCTACCGTTATTTTCACACATAATTTAGCTATCGGGGTTTTCTCTGGAATCTTATTAAGTGCCATCTTCTTCGTATCGAAAATATCTAGAATACGTGTGGAAAGTAACTTAAAGGGAAATAAAAGAATATACCATATAAATGGTGAATTATTTTTTGCCTCTGTCACAGAGCTGTTAACACAATTTGATTATAAAGAAGAAATTTCATCGGTTGAAATCAATCTCAGTCGTTCTCACATTTGGGATGACTCTGGTGTAGCTGCCATAGATAGGATTGTTTCTAAATTTGAAGAAACCGGAAAAATTGTAGAAGTAACAGGATTAAATGAGGAGAGTACAGAATTAGTTGAAAAACTAGCAAATAAACTAAGCTCTCATTAAGGAGGTAGAGAAGAATGTATAAAAGAATTTTATTAGCATCCGACGGGTCCGAACATTCTAAACGCGCAGCCGAAAATGCCATTCATATCGCACAATGTAGTAAGGGCTCCAAAATTGATGTTGTGTACGTTGTTGACCCTGATCGAGCTAAATCAGATGTTCTTAGTAACTGGAATTCAGTTGATATTAACGATCAGCGCAAAGAACGAATGAAGGAAGTGGAAAAAAGGGCACTAGAAGCAGGAGTATCTTATGAAATTAAGATCCTCCACGGTGAACCCGGACCAACAATCGTCAAATATGTAAACGATAACAATATGGATATCGTTGTGATCGGCAGTCGTGGCTTAAATGGCCTTCAGGAGTTTGTATTAGGAAGTGTCAGTCATAAAGTAGCAAAAAGAGCGAATTGTCCTGTGTTGATTGTGAAATGAAAAGGAGAATAGGATGACTAGATTCTTCTTCATTTCCTAGTCATCCCTATTTGCAAAGATAAAATACCTTTTTACTTAACTATAATTTTATAGTCCCACGGTTCTAAGTTAAACAGTTGCTTACTGTTCATTTTAAAGAGCTTATTCGAAGGATATAAGTGATATTTCCCCTCTAGTGAGCTACCTTCTACATTACCAGAAACAGGTTCTGGTGAAAGATTCATAACAACAATGACCTTCGATTTACCTTTTACTCTTTCAAAAGCAAGAATACGTTCGTCAGATGTTTCAAAAAAGTTCGTCTCTCCACCAGCTGAACCATTCCATAATGCCTGATGTTTCTTTTTAAGTCGAACTAGATCTTTGTAGAAATCTTGCATAGTTAAGTCTTCCCACGAAATTTCATCTTTATCAAAGAACGCTAATCTTTTATTCAGTCCTGCTTCTTGACCAGAATAAATTAACGGTATGCCTGGTAAAGTAAAGGTTAGGGCAGCCATTGTTTTTTCGGCTTCTCCGAATAACTCTTGTGTCGTACCTTCCCATGAATTTTCATCATGATTTGTCGTCCAATGCATCGCATAAGAGCCAGTTGGATACAGTCGTTTCATTTTATTCACATAAAACTCTATATTATTTGCACTCTTATTTCCTGCCGCAATATCTCTCATCGTATGAGAAAGCTCCCAGCCATAGTTGAAGTTGAAAGCATTTTTTAACAAATCATATTCAACGTTATCTTCTGCTAACATATAAACTGGTTTAATTTTATCAAGTTCTTTACGTGCGGTTTCCCAGAAGTCTACTGGTACACCAACTGCGTAATCAGCACGATAACCATCAATATCAGCTTCTTCTACCCAATATTTCATTGCATCGATCATCGCAGCTCGCATGTTAGCATTTTCATAATTTAAATCGGCTACATCCAACCAGTTTGTACCCGGTGGATGAGTGATATTTCCTTCGTCATCCAATGTGTACCATTCTTTATTTTCTGTCCAAACATGGTCTTTTCCTGTATGATTCGCGACCCAATCAAGCATCACTTTAAAGCCCATATCATGTGCACGATCCACTAATCTTTTAAAATCTTCCATTGTTCCAAATTCTGGATTAATCGCTTTATAATCCTGGATGGCATAATAGGAGCCTAATGTTCCAATTCGCCCCTCTTGAGAAATAGGATGAATCGGCATAAACCATAAGACTTCTACTCCTAGCTGCTTTAATCGTGGTAAATGCTCTTCAAATGCTTGAAAGGTTCCTTCTTCTGTATATTGTCTTACATTCACTTCATAAATGGTTGAATTCTCCGACCATTTAGGGAAATGTGCGTTACTATTTTCAACTTTGACTGTAAGATCTGGCGAGGTATAAACATAGTCGTCTCCCTCTGTAATATACACTGAGTCATATTCATTTAGTTTTGTAAATGCCTTGCTATCCCCGTCTTTCTCTCCCGTTTCCCGATTAACAACGATGAAGTTGATTACCCCTGGATTTTCATTTAATTCAATATCAACATATGCTCCATGCTCTCCTATTTGCTCATTTGAAAAAGGAGTAGCACCTATTGGCCAGCCACCTACTTGATCAGAAGGTGTCGCAACATCTCCCCATAGCCATAGTCCCCATTTGTCGTAATTTTGATCTTCTCTTTCATAATGAATTCTGATTGTAGAATCTGTCGTCTCAGCTGAAGCAGTGTTGTGATAAGAAAAGGACAAAATCGAAAACAACATAATTGCCATCATCATCAGTACTACACTTTTACTCAAACACTTTTTCAATCCACCCACTCCTCTACTTTTTACTAGCCTTTCTAGGTGTTTCACAATCTTATTGTTTGCGCTTTCTATTTTCCGGTAATCACCTCCCTAAAAAACGAAATGATTTGTCTAGTAGTTCTCGCAAATTAATACGAGGATCTTTTAGGCAAGTGATCCTTTAAATATCTAAGTTAATACGAATCTTTTCCCTTCCATTTTCAATAAAGTATTCAGGTGAAATACTCTCTCCGTTTATGAAAACTTCCTTCTCTTCAAGAGATCCGTGTATGATCAATGTCCATTCTTTCCAATCAGGCTGATAGTTTCCTCTATTTTCAATCGTAAATTCTACCCTATTGGCATGGAATTCACAGGAAACATGTTTCTCTAAATAGTGACCTTGTTCATAAGAAAATGTTTTTCCATCATCCTCATATAAAGCATACTTTGCCTTACCATGAGTAGTTGGGTACAAATGAATTTGCAAATCCTCTTCACGGTGTTCTGTAGATTGTTTAATAGAACCATGAGCTATGAATGTTCCTTCTTTAATAAAAATTGGTAACGTATCAAGATTTGCTTCTACTAAAATATGTTGATTGCCTTCACTGATTTCACCAGTCCAATAATCAATCCAATTTCCTTCAGGAAGATAAACAACGCGATGGAATGTATCAGGCTTTGTAATGGGAGCGATGATGACATTATCTCCAATCAAAAATTGATCAGATAAGTTGAAGGTATGACGGTCCTTTGGGTACTCCATAAATAATGGACGCATTACTGGTACACCTGTTTTGCTTGCTTCTTGAAATAAAGTATAAAGATGTGGCAGCCATTTATATCGAAGCTGGATATATTTTTTAACAATTTCTTCAATACCTTCACCAAATGACCATGGCTCTTGGCGGATACTTTCAAGAACGCTATGATTACGGAAATAAGGAGTAAATGTCCCAAATTGTGTCCAGCGTGCTAACAGCTCACCTGTTGTATCGTGTGCAAACCCACCTACATCCGGTCCAGTTAAAGCTACACCGGAAATCCCAAGATTCATACACATTGGGATCGCCATTTGTAAATGCTCCCAGAAGCTTCTGTTATCACCAGTCCACACAGCAGCATAACGCTGCACTCCAGCATAACCAGCACGCGTTAATAAAAATGGCCGCTTTCCATCTAGTAGGTTTTTCATCCCATTGTAGGTTGCTTCTCCCATATAAAAACCATATAAATTATGCATTTCTCGGTGAGATTTCAAGCTTCCATCTTGATTATGCATCACTTTAGTATCCATTGTTTTTGTTTCATTAAAGACCGCCGGCTCATTCATATCATTCCAAATGCCTTCAATCCCCATATCTGTATAAAATTTATGTTTTTCTCCCCACCATGATCTAACTTCACTGTTTGTAAAGTCAGGGAATGCACTATTTCCTGGCCAAACATCTCCATGATAAATGTTTCCGTCAATGTATTTACAAAAATGGTCACCGTGAATCCCCTCTTGGTAAATGGAGTATTCCGGATCTTCTTTCACGCCTGGATCAACAATTGGTACAACATGAATGCCCGCATTTTTTAAGTCTTTCAAAAGCTGTTCTGGATTCGGAAAACGATTCCTATCAAATGTAAATACTCTGTAACCATCCATATAATGAATATCTAAATAGATGGCATCCACCGGTATCTTTTTTTCAAGAAAAGAAGTAACAAGTTCCCGTACTTCCGCTTCTGTTTCATAACTATAGCGAGACTGATGATAACCTAGAGCCCACTTTGGCGGAATATCCATACGACCTGTAAGTGTTGTATATTGTTCTAACACATCCTTAGGTGTTGGACCTACCATCACATAATAATCTAGCTCTCCACCTTCAGCAGAAAACGAGTAAATATCACGTTCTGTTTTCATATCAAAGATTGATTTGAATGGATTATCAAAGAAAATACCATGTGCAACCCCTTTGTTTAAGGTCATAAAAAACGGAATTGATTGATAAAGCGAATCGATCTCTGGATTATGTGGAGCAAATACGTCACTATTCCACATCGTCATCTTTTCTCCACGTTTATCTAAAAAGCTGGTTTTTTCACCAAATCCATAGAAATGGTCATCTGTTTTCATTTCCTTAAAGCAAATCACTTCTTTATTCTCGTTATATCCCATACCACGTGATGTTTCTTGTACTAGTAATCGCTCATCCCGATCGTAGATTGAGATACGGAAGGGTACACGCGATATGTTTAATGATAGTTTTGAAGTATGAAGATTAATTGTTTCTTCTGTTTCACTCACTGCTATATCTACAGTTTCTGGTTCCGTTACTAAGGCAAAGCTACTTTCCATCGTAGGTGGTGAAAATGGATTCATTACAACTCTGACAATTTCTTCTCTATAAAATTGAATATTCACAAACCCCTGTTCACAAACAAATGAATAAGTATTATCTATTCTCGTAAAAGAATTCAAATTTCCAATGTCGTGATAAGGAACACCTTTCATAGACTTTTTACTGCCCGGATGTATAGCAAAGCTCGTATCTTGCATGTAAAGACCTCCTTATTATTTTTGTATCAAAACATAAAAACCCCAAGGTTCAAAATCAAAAGTATGTTCTTTCGTTAACCTGAAAGGAGAATGACCGAAGTACAGCTTATAGCTACCTGCTAATGAGTTATTTTTTAGAGTCGCAGAAACATGGTTCTGTGATAAGTTAACCATCACTACAACCCTATTCTTCTCCTTTACCCGTTCAAACATGAAAATACGTTCATCTAATGACTCCAGAAAGTGTGTGTCTCCTCCATCATGACCATTCCAAAGAGCAGAGTTTTCCTTTTTCAAACAAATTAGCTCCTTATAAAAGGCTTGCATGGTAAGATCATTCCAAGAGATTTCGTCTTTTTCAAAGAACTCCAATCTTTTATCAAGTCCAGCTTCTTGTCCGGAGTAAATCAATGGAATCCCTGGTAAAGTAAAGGTCAATACTGCCATCGCTTTTTCAGCTTTACCGAATAATTCTGATGTGGTACCTTCCCAAGAATTATCATCATGATTTGTAGTCCAATGCATGGGGTACGTACCTTGTGGATATAACCTTCCCATTCGATCAATATAATCCTTTATATCACTTGCACTTTTTTCTCCTTTAGCAATATCCCGCATAATATGATTGAGTTCCCAACCATAGTTTGAATGAAAGGCTTCATCTAGTAATTCATAGAATCTATTATCCTCTGCTAACATATAAACCTGTTTGATCTTATCCAGTTCTTTACGAGCTTTCTCCCAAAACTCTACTGGAACACCACCGGCATAATCAGCACGATACCCATCGATATCTGCTTCTTCCACCCAAAACTTCATAGCACTTAACATTGCCGCACACATATCTGGATGATCATAATTTAACTGAGCTACATCATGCCAGGTCGTTCCTTGTGCTGTTGGCGAAAGGATTTCTCCATGGTTGTTTGTTTTATACCAAGTTTCATTCTTCATCCATTCAGAATCCCATCCTGTATGATTTGCCACTAAATCTAATAAAATCTTAAATCCCATTTCATGTGCTTTTTCTACTAATCTCTTAAAATCATCCATTGTTCCAAACTCAGGATTAACAGCTGTATAGTTTTGTACAGCATAGTAGGAGCCTAGGGTACCAGCCCTTTTTTCTTTGGAAATAGGATGTATTGGCATAAACCAAAGAATATCTACTCCTAAATTTTTAAGCCTTGGAAGATGTTCTTCAAACTCCTTAAACGTTCCTTCAGACGTATATTGTCTTACATTTACTTCATATATGACGGCATCTTTTCCCCATTCAGGATATTGAGCTTTATTTTCCTTAAACTCCTCTTCATTAATCACTTTGTTACGATCTGCTATACTCACTCTTTCTCATTCCTTTCGAATTTGAAGTATGAATATGAATAAAACAAGTTAAAGTCTTTCCCTTCATCACCCTTTAACAGAACCGAGCGTAATTCCTTTAACGAAATATCGTTGAAAAAATGGATAAATCACTAAAAGAGGAAGCATTGATATGAATATTTTCGCAGCATTTAAGGTTTGATTAGAAGAGCTTGCAAGACGTTGTGCTGATTCTGCATCAATTTGTGAAGGATCAATTTCAACCGTTACAGAACGGATATATGTTTGTAAAGGATATAAATCATTATTTGTCATTAACACCAGTGCCTGAAAAAACTCATTCCAATGCATAACAATCGTAAAAACTAAGATTGTCGCTAGAACTGGCTTTGACAATGGTAAATAGATATCAAACAAAATTCTCCAAGGTCCTGCACCGTCCATTACCGCTGACTCTTCTAATTCCTTTGGCAGGTTTCTAAAGAAATTCATCACCAAAATCACATTGAACACAGGTAATCCACCACCAAGAACAAGTCCCCAAATATTGTTCGTCATTCCTAGTGTTTTCATCGTCATATACCACGGAACCAAACCACCATTAAAAAGCATCGCAAAAATTAACAGCCACATAATAATATTTCTTGGTCCAAACTCTTTCGATGTTTTCGATAATGGGTATGCCATTAAGAGCACGACTACGAAGGTCGTGATCGTTCCTAAGACCACTCGCTGAATGGAAATCAAAAATGAATTGAGAAATTTGCCATCTTCTACAATTAGAGAATAAGCTCCTAATGTAAAATCCTTTGGCCAGAAAAAGACTTGCCCTGCAGAAACAGCGGCTTTATCACTTAATGAAATAACTAACGTATACCAAACGGGATAGATACAAAGAAGCGTTATTAAAATAAGCAAAACAACATTAAAACCGTTGAAAAACCTGGATACTAGTGTTTTATCTTCTACCATTTACCTCACACCTTTATTAGAAAATTCGATAATTAGCAAATCGATAGGCTAATCCATATGAGAACGCAATTAGGATAAATCCAACAATCGATTTTAATAGTCCTACTGCTGTTGCTAATCCATATTGCATATCAATAAGTCCAGCACGGTAAACCCATGTGTCGATAATATCGCCTGTTGAATAAACAAGTGGATTATACAGATTAAAAATTTGATCAAAACCCGCATTCAAAATATTGCCCATACTTAACGTCCCTAATAAAACAGCAACAGGTAAGATACTCGGTAGCGTAATACTAATTAGTCGTCGAAATTGAGAAGCACCATCAATTGCAGCTGCTTCATACAATTCAGGACTTATAGATGTAAGAGCTGCAAAATAGATAATGGCCGCAAAACCAAATTCCTTCCATATATCACTACCAACAACAAGTGCTGGAAAGATGCCAGCATCAGCAAAGAACATAATCGGTTTAATTCCAATAGCCGTAAGTAATTGATTCACAGGACCTGAAATTGAAAACATATCCAGCATAATGCCGGCAATAATCACCCAAGACAAAAAGTGTGGTAAATAAACAATCGTCTGAACAGAACGGGTAAAAAATCTGTTTTTCACTTCATTTAACATCAGTGCAAATACTAATGGCACAACTAAGTTTCCGATCATTTTTAACAGCGCAATGACGATTGTATTTCTAAAGATTTGTTTACTATCATCAAGCTCAAACATATACTTAAAGTTCTCAAGCCCAATCCACTCTGACTTCCATAACCCTATTCCTGGATTAAAATCTTTAAAAGCCATTAAAATTCCATACATAGGTAATAAATTAAAAAAGAATAGCCAGATAATTCCCGGAAGCAGCATCAAATAATAATGCTTATAATCTGATCTGTTTTTCTTCGTCTTTGTCCTAAGGTTGAGACGAAGACCACGATGACTTTTAATCGTTTCCGCTCTATTTTCCATACTCTTTATCCTCCTTAAGAAGATATCAAGACGAGTGAAACACCACCCGTCTTGACTATTTTTACTTCAATTCATTAACTTCCTTCGTGATTTGCTCTCCACCCTGTTCGTTCCACTTCTCAACGAATTTATCGAAATCACTGATAGGTGCATTACCCATAATAATTTTCAAGAATGTTTCATCTTCTAATTTCTTTAAATTATTCCATTTTAATTCCATTGTTTTTGTTTTTGCAGTAGCGATGCTTCGAACATAATTGATATCTGCATTGATGAAAGCAGAACCACCATTTAGATGAGCGTATAAATGAGTGAAGAATGCTTCATCTCCAGCTCGATCCCAGTATTGAATGTTATAGTCATCATACGGTTCCTTTTTCACATTTTTCACATGCTCTGCAAGATCATACGCAAAGCCATAGTTTACTTTATCAATATCCTCTAGTTTAAGCTCTCCAGCAAGATGCTTCTGTGTTGAAGTCACGGCATACTCTAACTGATCTCCATGTCCCATAACCATAAATAATGGAATTTCCTGTGACGTCATTTGCTTATCTGCTACTACTTCCTCATAGCTAGCATCTTTCTCACTTACATGAATATTAGTCATTTTTATGACAGCTTCAGGATGTTCATAATCTTTGCTAACGACAATATACGTGCTTCCAGTCGTTTCGTTTGAATTAATTTTACCTGAGGAGTCTGTAGGACCGGCATAAGGACGCCAGTTAGCCTTTGGATCATTTTTAATAGAATCTTCTAGATTGTACGGTGACCACCAAGGACCAAAGAAGATCCCTGCTTTTCCACTCACAAGAACTTCCTGCGCACTTTTTCTTAAAGCCATTTCCTGATCAAGGATTCCTTTTGCATACCACTCGCGCATCATTTCAAGTGTTTTCTTTGTTTCTGGAGTAGTTGATCCATATACAGCCTTGCCATCTTTATCTTTTACCCATATTCCCGGATAAGCGTTATTCGCAAAGAATAGAGATGAGAAATTTAAGAAATGATCACCTGAGGTCAAGAATGTTGAACTAAGTGCTCCGCCTTGTGATGTTCCTACAATTCCTAGTGTGTTTTCTCCACCCATTTTATTATCAATAAATGCTTGGGCAATTTTTTCAAGATCTTCTAACGTCTTTGGTGCCTCAAGGCCTAGCTCATCAAGCCAATCTTGTCGGATCCAAGTTAACGGTGCTGATGGAAGAGTTGTTTCAGGTAAAGCGTATAATTTTCCATCATAAGTAACATTATCTAATAGCCCTGGATTAGAGTCATAAATATCCTTTAATCTTTCTGCCCCATATTTATCATAAACATCTGTTAAATCTGCCAGCTGACCTGCTTTAATCATTTGCTTTAGCTGGGTTTCGTTCACCACCATTGCATCTGGGATATCGTTACTAGCAATTGATAAGCTTACTTTTTGCTCATAGTCCTCACCTGCTGTTGCTTCCCATTCATGCTTTGTCACAATGTTATACTGATCTTCTAACCAACGTGTGTAAACATTGTTTTCAGGTGTATCCTCACCATCAAATTTATAATTCGGATCAATTCCTCTTCCAATTGAAATTTCAACGGGTTCTGAAAAGCTTCCTAATGGATCAATATTTTCTTCGGAAGTATTTTTGCTTTCTTTTGACTCGGTACTGCTTGTGTCCTTACCCACACAAGCACTTAAACTTGCAATCACTAGCAATAAACTCAAGAATGTGAACAGCCTTTTTTTCATCTTTCTCCCCCTCTTTATTGTCCTTTTTTGTTTACGCTTTCAATATACCATGACACCTTATTCCTTCGAGTTAGAAAGCGATTTCAAATAAAGTTCACTATTCTCTAATAAATAGAAAAACGCCCAAAAAATGTCTACCTTCTTTTCGAACGTTTTCTACCCTTTATTGTTTTTTAACTATGGCTACGGCACAATTAAAGCTCTTAATCATTTTTATCTACGATTATTGCCAATGTATCTACGATTCTACAAATGAATACAAAATGTCATGCTTTTGCTCTAAGTACAAGTAGATAAAAAAACGCTCGAAATAAAGTCTACTTTATTCCGAACGATCCTACCTCCTATTTACCCTTTGAATCCGTTCTTCTATATTCACTAGGCAACACACCTACATAATCCCGAAACAGTCTGCTAAAATACTTTTCATCGTTATATCCAACCTTCTCTGAAATCCACTGAATCGTTTTCGTTGAATTACGCAAATATTCCTTTGCTCTTTCCATACGGATTTCCCTTAAGTAGTCTGTATAGGTTTGACCAATAATATCTTTAAAACACTGACTAAAATAACTGCTACTCATATTTACCTTTCTAGCAATCTCCCCTGCTGTCAAAGGCTGATCAATCTTTTTTTGCGCCAATGTCACAGCACGCATGATGCTATCATGAATTTCATCTGAATAAGGCGTCTTCATATTAATCACTTTAATAATCTCTCTAATTTCCTTTAACCAGATCTCAAAATGAAACCAGCTTGACAGAAAGTCGTCTATGGTGATGGGCTCAGGCAGGATTTGACTATAAAGCCTGTTCCATTCATCTGTTAACGAATAAAAAAACCTAGTTAATCGTATTGGCTGCATCCGCATCGCTTTAAGCTCATGAATCATCGTTACAAACACCGCATCATCATAAATCCACTCACCGGAAAGCCACCTGTCTTTTAATCTATTTAAATCATATTTCGTCTCTTTCCTTTCCTTCGCTAACAGCTCCTCACCTTGAACAATCTGAAATGGCTGTGCTGGGTCATAGTCATAAAACAAGTCACTCTTTTGATATCCACGAAGAAGTTGTAAAATTGACTTTCGATCCATTCCTTTTAGATTTTGAAAGACAATCAGAGCATATTCTATCTTTGAGTTTATCCATTCAAGTATTGATTTCTTTTCTCGCTCTAGCATATCTGTCCAATACCATATGCCCACATCTGCTTCGAAGGCTCTTTTCAATAGGGAGGCATCTATTTTCATTTCATCTCTTTGGAGGTTTAATGCGTATAAAACAACTAAATCATTTGTTTCTTCTATTTCATTCTCACCTGTTAACTGTCTTTTTGAAGAATCTTTCTGCTCTATCAACGAAACAATTCGTTCTAAAACATCCTCAAACTGCTCTTTTTCTAGCTCCGTTTTTGCAATATAATCAACTGCCCCCATGCGAAGAGCCTTCTGCACATACTCAAAATCTTGGTGCAACGTCAGAACAACAATTTGGATATGTGGATACCTTTGACTTACTTCCTCCATCAATTCAATTCCTGACATAACAGGCATTGCTAAGTCTGTAATTAATAAGTCAACCTTGTTCGTTTCCAAAAATTCAAGTGCTTTCTCACCATTATTCGCTTCCCCCACAACAATCATCCCAAAATCCTCCCAAGGCATAAATGAGATTAATCCCTTACGAACGATTTTTTCATCATCTACAACTAAAACTCTTATCATTGAGCATCTTCACCCCCTGATACAGGTAGGAGTATAGATACAATCGTGCCTTTTCCAACCTCACTTTTAATTTCCAACTTAGCTTTATCTCCATAATTTGATTCAAGAATTCGCTTTACATACCTCATCCCAATTCCCATCCCCACCTTTTGGCTTTCATCTTTTTGATCAAGAAATAAAGCTTCAATTTCTTCTTTTGACATTCCCGACCCGTTATCTTGAATCGTAATTTGGAGGTTGTCCATCAATTGAATGTCCACATGAATATATCCGTTATCACTAACACCATGATAAAGAGCATTTTCCACCAATGGCTGTAGAATGAATCGAGGAATCGAAATCCCCATCGTGTTTTCATCTACATCAATATCAACATCAAATTGAAAATCATAGCGAATTTGCTGTAACTGTAGGTATTCCTTTACTGCTTGTATTTCTTTCTCAACCGTTGTTTCCTCACCCATTTTCCCAAGATTGTAACTTAGCAATTTATTTAACGAGAGAACTAACTTATCAATTTCTTTGTTTCCGTTAAAAACAGCAAGCCAACGCACAGTATCTAGTGTATTCATGAGGAAATGCGGATTAATTTGATATAATAATTTCTCTACCTCCAAATCTGCTCTACGTTTTTCTTTTTGTTCAACTTCTCTATACAGATCCCAAATCTTCGTTTTCATCGTTCTTACTTGATTTAGTAAATAATCAAATTCAGGTATTTTCGTTAATTCTGTATCTTGCGTTTCGGTTTGTATTAACGTTTTAATTTCCTTGTTAAACTTATTCAAAGGGTTATATACCATCTTCCATAAAAACCAGGCAAATAATAACGAAATTAAAATGAATACGATAAAAATAATCGAAACTTGAAGAAGCCATTTGTTTCGTTCTTGATTCAGTTCTTTAATCGGAATGATCGAAACAATACTCCAGCCTTGGTTACTTGTTTCTTTACTCCAAAAGTATGTACTATAATATCCTGATTTAGCTTCAGAGCTGTATCCAGGAAACATATTGTTCTCAGGAAAAACATCCTTGTTTTCACTAAACGTGACTCTTCCTTCATTATTTAGAATGAGTAATCTCCGTGAGTTATCTTTACGATTTTGAGGAGCAAATAAGGTCTCCAAAGCATTCCGACCTGTTTCAATATATAAATAAATATTATGATTTGATATATTCACTTTTCGCATCGAGCTAAATACAAATTGATTAATATAGCCGCTGTAACTTTTATGTGGACCATAATAGGTGATTCCCGAATATTTAGCCATAACAGGTAGCTGCTCCGGCAAAAAATCATCACGAAGCCTAAAATTTTCAAAATCATGTAAACCTGTGTCAGGATAATAGTACATAATTAACCCAACATTCGGGTTAGAAAAAGAAATCAAGTTTATTTCACTTTTGATTTCACTTAATAGCTCTATCCGTTTAGATGGTTCAGTCTCCTTTTGTAATTCTTCTAACAATAAAGTCACTCGCCCACCAAACGCTAACTGTTGTGAAACGTGATTTATGTTATTTAACGAATTCTCCAAGGTAACCAAATCCTGCTTCAAGTTACTTTGAATGGAACTCTCTACCTTATTGTCTATAATGGAATCTATTGTGTAAAAAGAGATAACACCAAGGCAAATAAACGGAATGAAGGTACTGATCAGAAAAATAAGGATAATTCTATTTTTAAACGTGACTTTGCTCAAACGGTTAACTAGTAAGTTCATCATCACAATGTCCTCACCCCCTCCTATAGTTTTGTTAACGCTTTCAATAACTTTTAGATTGATTGCTTTTCAAAAATGTTATTCAGTATATTTAATTAGAAGTCTAGCTTTCTATATAGTCATTTCACATGCACTGTTCTTTTTTCTTTTCACGACTTCCATATTTTATAAGGTTAAATATATTCTGAATCTTATCCTATATCAGATTTAATATCAATATCTACACCTGAACAATTATGAATATATTGACTTTTTCTCCTATTAAAAAAGCTCCAATCCTCAAGGAATGAAGCTCTATATTCAACTCACCAAAGCGCTTAGAGTGGTATTTAATGAATCATATAAAGGAGAATTTTTGCAACCAATAAAATTGATCTCGTACTGGACTGATTCAATATCCATCAACGGTTATATCATTTATGTAAATAACGATATACACTCAGCTTTAAATAATTGTATTGCTTTTCATTAGTATCAGAAAAAGCCTCATCTCTGTCGGAATGTATATCTGAATACTCATTTCATTGTTAAATTGTGAAGCGGTAAAGTCATATCGTTTACCATCTATGATATTGTAAAAGTGCCAACCATCTAGTAGAAGAGTTTTCTTAATTTCTCCACCTAAAAGGTCCTGAACAACTAAAGCGGTTACTCCACATTGGCCTCTTGCCGGGTTATCTTGACTCCATTTTGTACTTGATTCTGAGGACCATGACTTTTTAAGTAACTGATGAACATGTTCTATTTGCAAATGATCTACCAACACACATTCCCCCTCAATCTTCTAGTTTCATCATCGCACCAAAGTATTGAGATGCAGTAGCAAATGAAATAAAGGCACATAGCTCACTTATTTCATTATCGGAGAAGGTGTCTCGTAATATAGTAAAAGTAGATTCTGAGATATCACCCTTTTGCTTCAAAAATACTTCTGCAAAACCAACTGCAACGGAAATTTTTTCATCAAACTTATCCGGTTCAGGCTTCCCTTTTGCCTTACAGTATTCACAACCATTACCCTGTGCTAATGTTCTCCTCACTTGTTCCTTTAATTCTAAGGATAGTAAACCATCCTTCTCTAGTTCATTACCTAAATGAACCCAGCCTTCCATCACTCGTTTATTGTGTCCTAATAGCTTTTGGAATGATGTACGACCATACTTAGATTCTGCAATCCTTGCCATTGAAACAACCTCCTTGTAAAATTAATTATAAAATTCCGTAAAGCATTTTCACATTAAATCTGAAATAGAAATACATATAATATTTTATAAATTTAAATTAATAAGGAGGTTTCACCTTAAATATGAAAATTGACGTGATTGATAAAAAAATACTAGATGAATTAAATACAAATAGCCGCCTGTCTATGAGTGAACTTGGAAGAAGGGTAAACCTGTCTTCTCCATCTGTAACTGAGCGAGTCAGACAAATGGAGTCATTTGGTATCATTAAGAACTATACTTTAGAAGTGGATTATGAAAAATTAGGACTACCGATTCAATGTATAATAGAAGCAACTGTAAAAAATGGGGACTATAAATCTTTTAAAAACTATATAGAAAAACTTCCAAACGTAGAGTTTTGCTACCGTATCGCAGGTAATGCCTGTTATATGCTCAAAATGAATTTTGAGACCTTTGCTGAAGCAGAAGAATTTATTAATAACGTCAACCCATTTGCACAAACTGTAACCCACTTTATCTTTTCTCATGTGCCTACTAATCAAAAGTTGAATACTTAATTTATTTAGTACTATTATTTCCTTATATCTTCTAGGGAACTAAACAATTTTGGGAATCGTTAATGAGGTTTTAACCTCTTCACCCCTTGGTTTACACGTAACCATAGAATCACTCAATATAAAAATAGAGAAACGACTAAACGTTTCTCTATTGATTCTTTTCCTATTTTTTTTTTATAACTGCCCATTCAGAAGTTTCATTCCGGAGGATTTTGGAAAACTACACTAAACAGCCTCATTCTCCCACTTCTTCTTCCCATCTTGCACAAACAGAATTCCAAGCTCATGATGCTCCCCATCATAAAGCGCTCTTTGAGCATATCGGATTTCTCCGTTAAAATTGATCACTTCAAGCTTACAAAATGCTCGGTTTTTCTGGAGAGCTTGATAAAACTCGTCCACTGTTTTCACAGCATACCCATTAACCTTTGTGACCATTTCTCCGACTTGGAGGGTCATTTTTTCTGCTGGTGAATGTGGAAGGATACCTAGTATCATTAAGCCATGATCTCGTTTTGAGAAATAAAACGCTGCTGAGTCATCGTTCAGTCGTTGACGGATTGTGATGAATTCGCGTCCTACCATCGCAACAAACACAGCGATAAATGCTGCAGGTGCAAACCAAATACTTGCTACTGCCATGAGTAGAGTCAACACACCGAGCCAGATAACCCGTTCTCCTGTCACCTTCATACTTTCTTTTGGCAATGAGCCTTGAACACGCTGATGGAATCCAAGGAAAAATGGTATGAACAGTAGTAAAAACGGCTCTCCGTTAATTGATAGCACTGGCCACCAAGGTAGTGACGAGGTTAACGAACCACCTGGAACAAGTAACAGCAATGGAAGCATCCACGTTCGTTTTGCCTGATGATTTCCGATTGGTAAACCTCTAGTACTTGTTTTTAAAAACGGAGACGTTTGGATATGTGCTGTGCGGAAAATAAGAATTCCCTCCGCTATGACTAATAAAGCAGCTAAAATGCTGAGTGAAGCAAAGCTTGTCTCAGATAATCCTACAAAAAAAGATCCATCTGGAATAAAGGTTGCGGCTAGCAGTGTTAATCCCACTGTAAAAGCAGCTGACAGCCATCGCAGCTGAAATGTAAGACCAATCACGGCTGTAATAATCGCCATGAGGACAACAGTTCCAAACTGCAGACTTAAGCCTAATCCAAAAGAAACAACCGAGACAATCAGTCCTAACACAATTCCTTTTGTATACGTAAACTTCATTTCATTATAAATATCGAACACACGAATATGAAAAGAATTTCTTTCTTGCTTAACACGAAGATAGCCATAGGCAAATGTGAAAAGGAAAAAAAGATAAAAGAGCGGATGGATAAAGAAGCGACCGGCTGCCCATAGCAACTCTAGTAACCAATCATCGATCAAAACAGAATCCCACCTTACTGTTTCTATTAGGTTAATCATATTTTAACATCTCGGTGGAAAATTTAGTATGCTTATTTTAAGTTGTTCCAAATACACGTGTTAGAAAGTGAAAAATCACTAAAGCACTCATCTTCCTCAATACCTAAAATAAGAACAATCGTTTTAATCGATTTTTTTATATCTGAAAGAGAAAGCGAAAGTCGTTTATGATTTTTTAAGAGATAAGCAAAAAATGCTTTCACACATTCTTGATCAATCTGCTGTATTTTTTTGATGCTTGTGTAGTTGGCAATATACATACTAAACAACCGAACAGGCTTACTAGGGCTAGTGTGAAACTTATGTTCAGAACTGCTTTCCATCAACTCAGTTAAAAACTCCTGATACACCTGCTCCTTTTGTAAACTGGAATTTCTCATGGTTAACCTCCTAAGTTTCACCGATATATTATATAGGTTCGAACATAGAGGCTTTTTTTCGTCCTTATTGGCAGAAAAGCTTGGCTTGTTGCCAGGCACTAATACAAAAATCAGGGCTAACATGGTGTTAGCCCTGATTAATTAAACGTTTATTTAAACAACGATTTAATCGCCATTTTTAACTGAACATCGTTGTCTTCTTTTCCTCGCAGCTCTACTACCTTTTGATTTAGAGTGTCTGCTGTTTGCAAGTCAATTTTCCCGCTGATCGGGAGCTCATTTGTTTGCTGGAAAGCTTTTACGGCATTTTCTGTCGCTTTACTAAAGTAGCCGTCCTCTCTTCCAGGTTCAAAGCCTAAACCTTTTAACGCAAGCTGTGCGGTTTTAATTTGGTCATTATTCATATCAAACGTTAACGCCTCTTCGATTTGTAAAGGACTCGCTTGATATAGTGCCGGCTGTTCAACCTTAATCGTTGGCTCCACACCCTTTTTGTGAATCCAATTGCCTTCAGGTGTTAACCATTTGTAGAGAGTTAACTTGATATTGCTGCCATCTCCCATTGGAACAGCCTGTTGAACCGTTCCTTTACCGAACGAGGTCACACCAACAATATCATATCCTGATGCTTCTTTTAACGCACCTGCTAAGATTTCAGAAGCAGAAGCACTTCCTTTATCAATTAACACAGAAACAGGATAATCTTTTTTCTCAGAAAGTGTAGAGAAATAACGCTTTTTATCTCCATTGCGTTCTTGAATTTGGATATAAGGTTGATCCTTCGTTACAAACTCTTTCAATATTTCTTCAACACTTTGTAAGTAGCCTCCAGGATTTCCACGAACATCTAACACAAGTCCTTCAATATTGTCCTTCTCTAGCTTTGTTAGTGTTTCTTTAAAATCTTTTGCTGTGTTTTCAGAGAAAGAAGTAATTTGAATGTAACCAACCTTTTTCCCTTGATAATCCTTTGTTGAACCGAAGACTGTTTCTAACGGAATTTCATCACGAACAACATCAAATGTTAATTTTTCTCTTGTGTTCGGACGAACAACCTCAATCGCGACTTTTGTTCCTTTTTTTCCACGAATTTTTAACACCGTTTCGTGTAAATCAAGGCCTTCAACATTTTCTCCATCAATGCTCACGATTTGATCGTTTGGCTGAAGACCTGCTTTTTCAGCAGGAGAGCCTTTAAATGGAGAAACAATCGTTACTCTACCTTCTTGCATACCAACCTCAGCACCAATTCCCTCAAAGGAGGAATCAAGTGATTGTGAAAACTGTGCTGCTGTTTCTTTGTCCATATATACAGAGTATGGATCTTCAAGCGTTGAAAGCATACCCTGAATCGCGCCTTCTAATAGCTCTTCTTCATCAACATCCTCAACATATTTTGTTGAGATTAACTCAAGAGCTTGCTTAAACTTATCAAACCCTTCAATTTCAGATGCTTGTTCTTCTTCAGATTGAAACACATTCCCAAAGGTTGGGATGGCTTCAGCTTCCTTGGGTGCTGGATCTTCTGTAAGCTCTAATCCTACAAACATTCCACCTGCGCCAACGAGTACGCCAAGTGCTAGTAAAAATGCTGTGATTTTCTGATTCATCCTTTACCTCCTCATGCCAATATAGCCAGGTTTATGTAAATCCTTTTGTAAGTAGACTTTTCCTATTATATGTAAAGCTTGGTCATATCATGTAAATAAAAAAACGAAAGTTAGACAACAGGTACAATAGATAAACGAGGTTAAAACGAAAAGCCCCTAAAACATACGATGTTTTAGAGGCTTTCTTTGTGGGTAATGTTATGGTAAATAGTCCAATGGATTGACAGAGCTTGAAGATCCGTTCCATGGCCCTTTATGAATTTCAAAGTGTAAATGCTGTCCTGTTGAACGACCTGTATTTCCCATGATGCCAATTTGCTGACCTTTTGAAACAGATTGTCCTGATTTCACATAGAATTGTTCCATATGAGCATAGACAGTTGTGTACACTTGTCCATTAATTTTATGAGAAATGTACACGACATTTCCGTAACTGCTAGAATAGTTGGCACGAATTACTGTACCTCCTGCTGCAGCGACAATCGGAACATCTGCACTGTTGGCAATATCAATACCAGAGTGCAACTTCTTACCACCTGTTACAGGGTGAATACGGTAGCCATATCCTGATGTGAAGGAACCAGATGCAGGCCACATAAAGCTTCCACTTGTTACAGCTGGTGTTTGTGAAGATGAATTATTACTTGAGCCAGAAGAACCTGAGCTAGATTTATTAGCTGCTGCTGCCTCTGCTTTTCGTTTAGCTTCCGCGGCTGCTGCTTCACGCTGACGCTTTTCTTCAGCTTCAATTGCTGTCTTTTGCTCTTCTAAAAATGCTGCTTCATCTTCTAATTCATGCATTTCATGAATGGCTTCATCATGCTGAACTTGAACTTGAGCCATTAACTCTTCTTTTTTCTTCTTTTGACCAGCTAATTGCTGTTTAAGAGTTTCTAATTCTGTTAAAGCATTTTCAAGTTCTACTAGTTTTTTATTTAGATCTGCCTCTGCTTGCTCTAGCGTTTGCTTGTCTGCTTCATGAGCTTTAATAATTTCGCGATCTGCTTCTACAATTGTTGTGACCGCATTAACACGACCAACAAAATCTCCAAAGCTTTGAGCACCTAGGAGCACATCTAAATAACTAATCATACCGCCAGATTCTTGTAGCGTGCGAGCACGATCTTCTAAAAGCTTATTACGTTCAGCAATACGAGCTTTTACTTCTTCAATCTCTACTTTTAGTTCTTCAATTTGCTTTCTAGACTCTTCAATACTAGCCTCTTGTTCACGAATTTTCCCGTTCGTTTCAGCAAATTGCGTGTCAATTTTTTTAATTTCTTCATCTAATTTCGCTTCTTGATCTTTAAGCTCTGAGATTTCACTTTCCTTTTGATCAAGATCAGATGATACGTCTGATTGTTTTTGCTCTATTTCCTGCTTCTTTTCCTGTAACGTTTGAGCGAAGCCAAGGTGGTGATTAGGTAGTAATAATGTGCTTGTCCCTAAAACAGCAGCCAAGCTAAACGTCATTAGTTTTCGATTCATCTTGTTTCCTCCCCAACGTTATGTAATACGAAATGCGAAAGGTACTCAGCATTCGGCGACAAGCATAAGGCGAGTAGGAATAGAAGGTGTTCTTTGCCTTCAATTCCTACTTGACTTATGACCTCGAGCCGATGGCGCCTGGAGCTAGACAATAATCCAACTTTTACAGCCACAAAACTAGTAAACTAGCAATAAAAATATTGCTAGTTTACACTTTTAAGAACTTACGAACAGACATTAAACTTCCCCAAATTCCAATTAACGCACCGATGAACAATAAAAGAGCTGATATTTGGAAAAGGAATGGACTTGACGGTAATAACTCAACAAATGATCCTTGAAGCTTCGGAATCGCCCATGTGTACAGAGATTTATAAACAACGCCAATTAAAATAATCGGAACCACTGCACCAAATACACCTAAGAATAAACCTTCAAGGAAAAACGGCCAACGAATAAATCCGTTTGTTGCCCCTACAAGTCTCATAATCTCAATTTCATGTCGACGAGCAACGATCGTAATTTTAATGGTATTAGAAATTAAGAACATCGCCGTAAAGATTAAACCGATGATTAAGCCGATCCCAATATTACGAGAAATCGAAATCACATCAAATAATTTTTCAACCTGGTCTTGACCGTATCTTACCTTAGAGGCATTAGCCAATTTCGTAATCTTCTCAGCTAAAGCACTCGTATCATTTGGATCCTTTGCTTTTACAATAAACACGTCATTTAACGGGTTATTTTGTTCAAAAAGTTGGAATGACTTTCCTTCTTCTCCTAAGCTTTCAACGAGATTTTCTAACTCTTTTTCCTTAGGAGAGAATACAACGGTATCAACTTGTTCTATTTTTTCGATCTCACTCTTAAGAGCATTTTGCGCTGCTTCATCTGCTGTTACATCGATCAATACACGAATCTCAACATCTTTTTCAAGATTCGATGCCACATGGTTAAGATTCATCATGATGACTAGGAATGTTCCGACTAAGATCAGCGTCACAGTCACCGCACTGATCGATGCAAATGTCATCCATGTATTTCTTGCTAAACTCTTTAAGCTTTCACGAATATGACGGCCAAGAGAATTAGTCATAAATACCATACTCCCCTCTTGCTTCGTCACGCACAATCCTACCATCCTCGATTGCGATGACACGCTTTTTTAACGTGTTCACGATCTCTTTGTTATGTGTAGCCATCACAATCGTTGTTCCACGATCATTGATTTCTTCAAACAAATGCATGATTTCCCATGATGTATCAGGGTCAAGGTTACCCGTTGGCTCATCGGCAATCATAACAGCCGGGTTGTTCACAATGGAACGCGCAATCGACACACGTTGCTGCTCCCCACCTGATAATTCATTTGGGAAAAATCTCGCTTTGTGTTTCAATTGAACTAAATCTAGTACATCTAGTACTCTCTTTTTAATATTTTTAGGGTTTTCACCAATAACTTCTAAGGCAAATGCTACATTTTCAAAGACTGTTAGCTTCGGCAAAAGTTTAAAGTCCTGGAAAACGACGCCGATATTACGTCTTAATAAAGGGACCTTGTTTTCCTTAAGCTTAGATAAATCCATTCCGTTAATAATGATTTTTCCGCTTGAAGGCTTTTCCTCACGGTACATCATTTTGATAAACGTTGATTTACCTGCACCACTTGGTCCAACAACATACACAAACTCACCTTGGTTGATCATTATATCGATACCGTTGACGGCTAACACACCGTTTGGATACGTTTTATACACTTCGGACATTTCTATCATAATAAACCACCTAAAGTTGTTTTTTTGAGTCTATGTCACTTTTTGTCGTTAATTGTCGATAAAGTAGACATAGTGATTCCTTGTCTCTAAAACTACAAAATTTATTATAACATCAATTTTCGTCAAGAATAGACTAAATTATATTACATTTTCATTTCATGTCTGTTAATAGGTGTCGAAACGTTGTAATATAGATAGTTTTTTGGGGCAGGTTGGAATAAAGTAACAAGAAAAAAACACTGAAAAATATCTTCAGTGTTTCTTTTTAGTGAGACTATGTTTATTTTTTTCAACTACTTTAATAAAGGCATCAGCAATTGCTGGATCAAATTGTGTTCCTTTACTTTTCTGTATTTCAGCTAGTGCTGCTTCAATATTTTTCTTCCCTCTGTACACTCTGCTCGTTGTCATCGCATCAAAAGCGTCAGCAACTGCAGCAATCCGTGCAAGGTACGGAATTTCATCACCTTTTAAGCCATTAGGGTAACCCTTGCCGTCATATCTTTCATGATGATGTAAAATGATATCCAGTATGCCTGTATTTTTATAATTTGATAAATTTTTAAGTGTGTTGTAGCCAACGTTTGGATGAGCTTTTATTGCTGTAAGCTCATCATCTGAGAGCTTTTCTTTTTTATTTAAGATAGCTTCTGGGATTGAAATTTTCCCGATATCATGCAGTAATCCACCGAGATAAACACTTTTCACTTTTTGTTTGGATAAACCTAATTCTTCTGCGATGATTTTCGCATAATTTGCTACATTTTCTGAATGCATCGCAGTATATGGGTCACGAGAGTCCAGCAATCTTGAAAAGGACGCTGCTAACTCAACATTTATCTGCTGTTGGCGAATGTAGTTTGATACTAGAACCGAAATCGCTGCGCCGACAATAAAATAATAGACCCACACTAAAAAATAAGAGTCAATATAAGGGATACTATCAGGCGCTAAAAGATACCTTGCTAACGTGACAAGTCCACTTTGCATAAGTAAAACAATCAGATTTTTATAAATTAAGCCGAGGAGAATCATCACTAGCATTAACAGTACAACAACAAATCTACCGTAAGGGGCTTTATCGGCTGCGAAAAGGATAAAGGCGCTAATGATATAAAGAACCCATCTAAATTTAGACAGCGTTACCAACAAAGGATTGATAATGGTTGTATCATGGTATATATTCATTCTTGTCTCCTTGGTGAAAATTTCTTAAAATTTAGTATACTACAAAATATGACAAAATCACCAAAAATGTATGCTACCTACTAAGAAAAGCGCAAGCGCCTTGCTAGACACTAAAACTACGTACAAAATTTTATACTTTCTTACCTACTAAAAAAAGGATAACCATTTAGGCTATCCCTTACACTTATTTCTTTTCAGCTAACCAAGCTGCCACAACTTCAGCATCTGCTTCATTTAAAATTCCCTTTGGCATGCTTCCTTGACCATTAATGATGATGCTCGCAATTTCATCTTGGCTATATTTCGAGCCAACCTCCGTTAAATTCGGACCTGCTCCACCTTCAAGTTCACGACCATGACAGCCGATACAGCTTTTTTGAAAAATTTCTTCTGCATCTCCGCTCGCTGTTTCTGTTGTCCCCTCAGTTGTATCCGCCGCTTCATCAGCAGGCGCTTCTTCTCCACCACATGCTGATAAAACAAACACAGACCCTAATAATAAGGCGAATAATTTCGTTTTCAAAGGTATTCCTCCTTGCATCGAATTCAATTATGTAAAAAGAGTCAATTCAAGGATTATTATAACCTAACTACACTCTTTTGAAACCTTCACCAAGCACCTCAGAAGCATCCGTAACTGTCACGAACGCGTGCGGATCGATACTTCGCACCAGTTGTTTCAATTTTGTGAATTCCGTTTGATCCACAACACACATGAGGACTGGTCTCTCATTATTTGTGAACCCGCCATGTGCCGCAAGTCTAGTAACGCCACGATCGATTTCGTTTAGAATGGCATCCTGAACCTCTGTTTGCTTGTTAGTAATGATCATTGTCATCTTTGATCGGCCGAGGCCAATTTGCACAATATCAATCGTTTTGCTCGTGACATATAAGCCTACTAAAGCATAAAGTCCTCTTTCAATATCAAATACAAATGCAGCTGCTAGAACGATTAAGCCATCAAGGAGCGCGACACAAGTTCCAAGTGAAAGCCCTGTGTATTTATGAATAATTTGCGCAGCTAGATCGGTTCCGCCCGTTGAAGCTTTGCCACGGAACACAATGCCAAGACCAAGTCCTATACAAATACCACCGAAAAGAGATCCTAACAGAGGATCCATTGTTGCGGGCTCCCAGTTTCTTGTTAGGTAAACGACTAGTGGGACAAAAATTGTACCGATTAGTGTTTTGATCCCAAATTGCTTTCCTAGTAAAATAACTCCGGCAATAAATAGGGGGATGTTAAACGCCCACTGAACATAAGCCGGCTCAAAACCAAACGTCGCATCAAGGATCGTACTAATTCCACTCACACCACCTGATGCAACCCGGTTTGGTAGTAAAAATAAATTAAAGCCAATTGCAACAAACGATGAGCCAACTAATATGTAGACGTACTCAAGTACTTTTTCTAATGTAGGATTATATGTATCATTTCTTTTGCGCATATTCATCGCTTTGTTACCCTCCTTTTTCACTAAAGCTATTCTTGCCCTAGATGAGTATAGCACCCGTGATTTTATCTGTGAATAACACCTAAATAACGTGGTAACGAGGTAAAGAAATCAAGTGTTGGTGGGGAGTTTTTTTAGTGTTTGCTATTTTGGGGGAAATTATGGGGGGTGGGTGTTTTTGTGTGGGGCGAGTTGGTATTGCTGTGGGTATAAGGTACATTTTGTTTGCTTGGACTGGTGGTTTTGGTTTTGGTTTTGGTCTTCATCTCATTTATGAAGTACATTTCGCTTACTCGGACTGCTGATTTTGGTCTTCATCACTTATGAAGTACATTTCGCTTGCGCGGACTGCTGATTTTGGTCTTCATCTCACTTATGAAGTACATTTCGCTTGCGCGGGCAGCTGGTTGTGGTCTTCATTCCCCTTATGAAGTACATTTGGCTTGCGTGGATTGCTCGTTTTGGTCTTCATCCAAATTATGAAGTACATTTCGCTTGCTCGAATTGCTGATTTTGGTCTTCATCACCTTTATGAAGTACATTTGGCTTGCGTGGATTGCTCGTTTTGGTCTTCATCCAAATTATGAAGTACATTTCACTTGCTCGGATTGCTGATTTTGGTCTTCATCTCCTTTATGAAGTACATTTTGCCTGCGAGGATTGCTCGTTTTGGTCTTCATCCACTTTATGAAGTACATTTGGCTTGCGAGAATGCTTGTTTTGGTCTTCATCCAAATTATGAAGTACATTTCGTATGCTTCGGCTGATGATTTTGGTCTTCATAAAACTACAAATATGATTTTGTTTTCTAATATTCTTTTTTAGTGAGTCTCTTTTAAAGTTAAACTTCATTCTGCTGCTATATCTTGCATAGCTCATCCTAATAATTGTAAACCATGAAAGTATAGAAAAAACGCCCAGAACTGACTGTCCTCCTTGTAGAAAGGAACAGTCAAGCTCTGAGCGATTTTCATTACTATATTACTGAATCTTCGAACGTAAATACGCGTCAATAAACGGATCAAGCTCGCCGTCCATTACAGCATGAACGTTTCCGATCTCTGTGTTTGTACGGTGATCTTTAACCATTGAATACGGGTGGAAAACATAAGAACGAATTTGGCTTCCCCAACCGATATCCTTTTGCTCACCACGGATTTCAGCAAGCTCTGCTTCTTGCTCTTCAATACGCTTTTGATACAGCTTTGCTTGAAGCATTTTCATGGCACGTTCACGGTTTTTAATTTGCGAACGTTCAGTTTGACACGTTACAACGATGTTAGTTGGTGTATGGGTAATACGAACAGCTGAGTCAGTCGTATTGATATGCTGACCACCAGCACCACTTGCACGGTACGTATCAATTTTCAAATCTTCCGTACGAATTTCAATGTCGATTTCTTCATTGAATTCAGGCATAACTTCACAAGAAACGAATGAAGTATGACGACGGCCTGATGAGTCGAATGGAGAAATACGAACTAAACGGTGTACACCTTTTTCAGCTTTCAAATAGCCGTACGCGTTGTGGCCTTTGATTAAAAGTGTAACACTCTTTATACCCGCTTCATCACCAGGTAAGTAGTCAAGTGTTTCAACCTTGAAGCCTTTTTTCTCAGCCCAGCGAGTGTACATACGAAGTAGCATTGAGCCCCAGTCTTGAGACTCTGTACCACCTGCACCTGGGTGAAGCTCAAGAATTGCGTTGTTTTTGTCGTGTTGTTCACTTAATAGCAACTGAAGTTCAAAGTCATTTAGCTTTGAAACTAAATCTTTTATTTCAGTCACTAGTTCTTCACGTAAATCTTCATCATCTTCTTCTTTTACAAGTTCATATGTTAATTGAAGATTTTCATATGATTCGTTTAGTTCGTGGAATTGATCCACCATTTCTTTTAATGCATTTGTTTCATTGATAACAGCTTGTGCAGCGTTTTGATTATCCCAGAAATCTGGTGCTGTCATTTGGGCTTCAAGCTGTTGAATTCGTGCTTCTTTTATATCGAGGTCAAAGAGACCCCCTAAAGTCCGCTAAACGTTTAGCTGTTTTTTCGAGCTCTTGACGAATTTCTACTAATTCCATGAAAGTCACTCCATTTATAAATTTATATTGAAAAAGTGCTAATCTTTATTCGCAAACAAGAGAGAGGTGGGTGCACCTCTCTCTTTGATAATGTTCTATTATATACTTTACGATACGTAAACGCCAGTTATTATTGACCGCAGCAGTTTTTATATTTTTTGCCGCTGCCGCAAATGCAAGGATCGTTACGGCCAATTTCCACAACTTTACGAGTTGGTTTTTTCTTAACTGGCTCATCGCCTTCTTTCGCGTGAACAGCTGTTTGACCTTGTGCAACCTCTTGACGCTCAAGGTTGTTGCGGATTTGTGCCTTCATGATGTACTTCGCTACATCTTCTTCAATAGAAGCGATCATGTTTTCAAACATGGCGAAACCTTCCATTTGATATTCACGTAACGGATCGTTTTGTCCGTAAGCACGTAAATGAATACCTTGACGAAGCTGATCCATTGCATCGATGTGATCCATCCATTTTGTATCAACTGCACGAAGAAGGATAACTTTTTCGAACTCACGCATTTGCTCTTCGCCAAAGTCTGCTTCCTTCGCATCATAATGTGCAAGTGCTTTTTTATAGATCAACTCTGACATTTCCTCAGGATCTTTACGGCGAAGATCTGACACAGCAAGCTCATCTTCTGTAAGAATGTTTGCATTCATGTAGTCGATGATGCCTTCTAGGTTCCAATCTTCTTCTACTTCCTCTTTAGGAGTATACATGCCAACCGCACGTTCGATCGTTGATTTTAGCATTTTTTCAACAATTTCACGGAGATTGTCAGAATCAAGAACTTCAAAGCGTTGCTTGTAAATAACTTCACGTTGCTGACGAAGAACATCGTCATATTGTAAAAGCTGTTTACGTGCATCAAAGTTATTACCTTCAACACGTTTTTGTGCAGATTCAACCGCACGTGAAACGATTTTACTTTGAATTGGTTGAGTGTCGTCCATTCCAAGACGATCCATCATGTTCATCATGTTTTCAGAACCGAAACGACGCATTAATTCATCTTCCATTGAAAGATAGAATTGAGTGATACCAGGGTCTCCTTGACGACCAGAACGTCCACGGAGCTGGTTATCAATACGACGAGATTCATGGCGCTCCGTACCAATAACGGCTAACCCGCCAACCTCACGAACACCTTCGCCAAGCTTGATATCTGTACCACGACCAGCCATGTTTGTCGCGATTGTTACTGCACCACGTTGACCAGCATTCTCGATGATTTCTGCTTCTTTTTCATGATTCTTCGCATTCAAGACATGATGCGGAACACCTTTTTTCTTAAGTAGCTGAGAAATTAATTCAGACGTTTCAACGGCAACTGTACCAACTAGTACAGGCTGACCAAGGTCATAACGTTGTTTAACTTCCTCAACAACCGCACGGAATTTCCCTTCCATTGAACGATAAACTAAATCGGCTCTATCATCACGTGCAATCGGTTTGTTCGTTGGAATCGCAACAACCTGCATGTTGTAAATATTACGGAATTCTTCTTCTTCCGTTTTCGCTGTACCTGTCATACCAGACAGCTTTTTGTACATACGGAAGTAGTTTTGGAACGTAATCGTCGCAAGCGTCATGCTTTCGTTTTGAATCTCAAGACCTTCTTTAGCCTCAATTGCTTGGTGAAGTCCATCACTGTAACGGCGGCCCTTCATTAAACGACCTGTGAACGAGTCAACGATCACAACTTGTCCCTCTTCCACAACATAATCCACATCATTTTGCATAACAAACTGTGCTTTTAATGCTTGGTTAATGTGGTGAAGTAATGCCACATGTGAAATATCGAAAAGATTTTCAATACCAAACGCTTTTTCAGCCTTTGTCATACCTTCTTCTGTTAACTGAACAGCCTTTGTTTTTACATCATATGTGAAGTCTTCCTCTTGCTTAAGCTGACGAACAAAGCCGTTTGCTTGAATATAAAGCTTAGTCGATTTAGCCGCTTGTCCCGAAATAATTAACGGAGTTCTCGCTTCATCGACTAAGATTGAGTCAACCTCATCTATTACAGCAAAGTTAAGCGGACGTTGAACCATTTGTTCACGATAAAGAACCATGTTATCACGCAAATAATCAAAACCTAATTCGTTATTTGTAGAATAGGTAATATCTGCTGCATACGCTTCACGTTTTTCATCTTTATTTAAAGAATTTAAGTTAAGACCTACTGTTAAGCCTAAGAAATCGTAAAGTTGACCCATTTCATGTGCATCACGACTTGCTAAATATTCATTGACCGTGACAACATGTACGCCTTCACCAGAAAGCGCGTTTAAATAAACAGGCATTGTGGAAGTTAAGGTTTTACCTTCCCCTGTTTTCATCTCAGAAATATTCCCTTCATGTAAGGAAATACCCCCCATTAATTGAACCTTGTACGGGTATAACCCCAATACACGCTTCGCTGCTTCACGAACAACAGCAAATGCTTCTATTAAAAGATTATCTAGCGATTCACCATTCGCTACACGACCTTTAAACTCCTCTGTTTTAGCCTTTAATTGCTCATCAGATAAGCCATTCATCTGACCGCTAAGCGCATCAATCTGATCAGCCATCTTCTCATAACGATTTAACGCACGTTTATTAAAATCAAACACCTTATTCAAAATTCCAAGCATCTAATACGCTCCTCTGTGTTTAGAGTGAAATTGCTTTTATGTAAGTTTCGTCTATTCCTTATTTTAGCACTAGTTGGGGTGGTGGGGCAACAGGCGGGTGACATGGTTTGGAGTTGGGGGTGGGAAGGGGTTTTGGGGTGCGTGTGTCACTTCCCGGATTTTGTCGGTAGAACTTCGGGGTGCCAGGCACGCCCCGAGGTTTGTCGATGAATATAGCACTCTTTTTTGCAATAAAAAAACTTACTAAGAATGACCTTAGTAAGTTTAGAATAATTTATGATAGTTTATTCGCTAGATGGCATTGTTAGTTGGAGGTAAACACGAGGGTCTGGCGGCAATAGTCATTTAAAATTGATTTAAATCACGTAGCTTTTTTTCATGTTGTAACGTTTTGACAGAAATAAAGTCACCTTTGTTGTTGGGTTTCTGTTATTTCAAAACTCCATCCATTTTCTTCTCTATTTTATCTAATCGTCCTTCTATCTTGTCGAGTCTTTCTTCAATTTTCTCAAATCTTTCATCTATCTTTTTTAAATTTTGATCCATACGATCTTCATGTATTTTCAATGCATGGAGGATCTCTTTCAACATTGTTTCGTTATCCATGATTCCCCCTCCTTTTCTATTAACACTCCCATTATATCGAAATATACATATAACCTCTATATGATTTTATGATACACAAGCGAATTCACGAAATCTCAACATAGTTGCGAGAGTATAGAACAACAGATATTTATCTAAAAGCTAATCATACTTGAGCGATGAATTTTTCTACTTCTTCTAATGTTGGCATACCTGATTGAGCACCTAGCTTTGTTACAGAAAGAGCAGCTGCAGCATTGGCAAATTGACATGCTTCCTTTAAGGCAACTCCTTTACTTAGAGAAACAGCAAGTGCTCCGTTGAAGGTGTCCCCTGCGCCTGTAGAATCTACGGCTTTCACTTTATATCCGGGAATTAACTCTTCTTTCTTCTGATAGATAAGAACTCCCTGTGAACCTTGAGTAACAATGCATTTTTGTTTAACCTGTTCTGACTCTTCTTCAGTTAGCTCACCATTTAATAGAAGACTTTCTTGTTCATGTTCATTTGGTGTTATGTATGTAGCTTGAAGCAGCAATTCCTTTGGTAATGATTGAATAGGTGCTGGGTTTAGGATAACAGGCACACTATGTTTGCTCGCTAATTCAATTGATAACTTTACACTTTCAATAGGAATCTCTAGTTGTAGTAGAATAATATTTGCATCTGCAATGATCTTCTCATTCTCTCTAACCATATCAGGGGTAAGTTCGTGGTTAGCACCTGGAACAACAATGATACTGTTATCACCTTCAGATAAGGTGATAGAAGCAATTCCGGATGAAGCGTTTGGTACTGTTTTTATATAATTAGTAGTAACACCCTGATCTGACAGGTTTTGCATTAGTTCCTGTCCAAAAGCATCATCTCCAACACAACCTAGCATTGTGACATCAGCTCCAAGCTTCGAAGCTGCGACAGCCTGGTTAGCTCCCTTTCCACCTGGAATAGTAAAAAAAGAAGTTCCCAAAACCGTTTCACCGACTTTTGGAACGATATTTGTTTGTGTAACAAGATCCATATTAATACTTCCAATAACTAAAATCTTTCGCTCCTTCATTTTCATAGTCCTCCTTCAGAAACGAAAACAGCACCCATTAAAGGTGCTGTTTCATATTATACAGTTGGCTCAATCAAGCCATATTTTCCGTCTTTACGCTTGTAAACGACACTTGTCGTATTTGTTTTAGCATCGGTATAGACGAAGAAATTATGCCCTAGCATATCCATTTGCAGGATTGCTTCCTCAGCATCCATTGGCTTAAGGTCGAAACGCTTTGTTCGAACTACCTCATGGTCTTCATCTTCTTCAACTGGTTGATTACCCTCACCTTGATAGTTACTAAAAATATATTTAGGAGCACCTTGCTCGCGGACCTTACGATTTACTTTTGTTTTGTGCTTACGAATTTGACGTTCTAATTTATTAACAACTAGATCAATCGCTGCGTACATATCCTGGTGATTTTCTTCAGCTCGTAACACTAGATCTGTCATCGGAATGGTAACTTCAATTTTAGATTCTTGATCGTTATAATACTTCAGATTCACATTAACATTTGCATTAACGGCCTCTTCAAAGTATCTTTCAAGCTTACCAATTTTCTTTTCTGCATATTCTCTTAATGCTGGAGTTATTTCAATGTTTTCCCCTCTGACGTTATATCTCATGATTGAACTCCTCCTTTATGATAAAGCTATGTAGTACTACTTCTATATTTCCCTGCTTGTCTCCTGCCTAAACTGAAAAAGTTTTTGAAAAATTTTGTGGATTTTGTAGAATGGTGTTTGATTGGGTTAAGATTGTGAAGGTTGTGTAAAGATAATATATGTTGGAGGTCTTACATACATGTAAAAAACTCGCCTTTGTAGACGAGTTTTTTTGTTAGTTTGTGATATACGGTTGAAGCTTTTTTTGAACGGTTTCTTTCCAAGCTACAAATGCCGGAGTAAGTTGATTTTTGATATAGTGATGTTTCTTTTCTGAGTCCATAAAAAATTGCTCAAGACCCTCTAATTCCTTAATTACAATATCAAAGTTTTTCACTGCTTCTGAGAGGTTTTGCTCATCGTTCAAACTAGCAACAATTGTTGGGTTTGAAGAGTCTATGTGGTTGAAGGCAATCAGAATATCTGAAAAAATACGGTCACTTTCAGTTTTCGATAAATTATTGAAGCCTTCGTTTACGTAATCAAAGCCCTCTTCGATTGTATTCAAAAGATGATAGTAATAAGTAATCATCTGGTATTGGTCAGTTGTTAGAGTTTCCATAGGTCACCTATTTTCTTTTGTCGTAGAAGATACCGCCATTTTCCGTACTCGTGTATTGATTAACATATTGATTTTGTGTATGTTTGGATTCTTTCGCTCTTTTAATATCAAATTGAATTTCTTTTTTTATGTTTTGAAATTCCAAATTGATCTTCTCATTTAATTTCTTAATTTGTTCACCTAAAGCCTTTTCCTCTTGAGTAAAAGGGGGCTTTATCATCGGAAACAATCTGTCGCGTTCATGTAGGAGTTTTTCAATTTCTTCGATAACAGAATCTCTATCTCTTTTGTTCTTGTTGTCAAACAGATCAACAAGTTCCTGGGTGAGTTTGAAAACCTCTTGAACAGCATTCACTATATTTGTTCACCTTTTCCATATTGCTGTTGACGTGTAATTTGGATTACCTGTTTCCAAGTATCCCGAAAATCCACTACATACTGCTCTACTTCATTCAGTATTTCTGTATCATTTTTGACATTGGCTTCAATCAAGCGATGATTTATATATTCATACATTACAACCATATTTTTAGAAATATCTAAATCCATATTCAGCGTAATCATTAACTCTGTAATAATTTTTTGTGCCTTTTGAATATTTATATTTTTTTCCTCAAGATTGGATTCATTGATTGCTTGTACTGCTTGTTTGATAAACTTTATACAACCATTATAAAGCATTAAAGTTACTTCACCAGGTGATGCCGTTTGAATTGAATTTTGCTGGTATGCTGCATAAGGATTATTTATAGCCATTTCGACACTCCTTTAGATTACATTGAGAATTGTTGCATTAAATACATAGATTGTTCATTAGATCTTTGAATAGCTTTTTCCATTGCAGTAAACTGTCTCCAATAACGGGACTCTACTTGAACAAGCCGATCTTCAAAACGGTTAATTTGTGTACTAAGGTTATTCAAGTTTTTACCAAGAGTATATTGACTATAAGATGAATTTGAACTACCTGCTTTAGATTTTATCGCATCCATCGTATCAGTCAGTGTTTCATAAAGGCGGTTAACAATTCCTTGTTCACTATTAGAAGAGCCACTATTTTTAAATAATGCTTCGATTGCAGCTGGATCTTCTTCTATCGCTTTCTTTAATTCAGCTTCATTTATTTGAAGCTTTCCACCATCTAAATAGTTCGCACTAGTTTTAATTCCTATGCTTGAAAGCTGATTATATTTTGAATCTACATTTGTTCCATTAACCGGGGTATAAAAGTCTAAACGCATACTACTTAATACATTAGTAAGTAAAGAATCCCGTCTTAACAAACCACTTTTTGCCTTTTCTTCCCATTGCTCTTGTTGCTTATCTGATAGTTGTTCACGTTGTTCATCTGTAAGTGGTGTAAAGTCTCTATAACGTTCTTCGTTAACTTTAGATTTAATTTTATCTATTAGCTCATTATACTTTTCTACAAAGTTTTTAATATTTTCAAATACCTTATTCGAATCATTTGATATGTTAACTGAAATGCTAGGGTCAAGTGTGGTTGGTTCCACTCCATTCACACTCGGATTAAGAGTATCTTTTAGTGTAAAGGTTACTCCATTCATTTCGAAGGTATTAGTTGTCCTTTGTGTAGTTAATCCATTTATTGTGAACTCAGCATTATCTCCACCAGATTCTACACTATTTCCAAAACGCAATACGTTATTAATGAACCCAGGGATAGGTCCATCAGCATTAGAACCGGTATCTATTTCTAATCCAGCCTCATTATGATTTCCAGTTTCTTTTCTAGTTAGTGTTACTTGATCGGAATACTCATCATAAAAAGCTGTTAATCCTAGGTTAGATGAAGAAATTTTATTTAAAACTGAATTCAGTGACTCGGAACCTTGAATAATAAACTTTTGTTCAAGTCTATCTTGAGATTTGTACGTACCTAGGTCAAAAGTGAAGTATTCTTGTTGATAATTAACTTTCACTTCTTTCCCATCGGCTGATCCATTTTGGAATGTGATTTTGCCTTTAGAATCAATTTGCGCATCAGCAACATTTCCATTCGTATCTACAAAGTTGTTATTAGTTGTATCGTACGTGTATTTAACATCACCAATAGTTAAAGTCATAGAACCATTTAGTAAGACTGGACTTTTCGTAAGTTGAACAGACTCTAATGTTGTTGCCGCCGCAAATTTATCTACAGTTTTATCGGCTGCATATTCAACCTTAATTGAGCTTCCTTTAGTTATAGTAGCTAAATCAGAAAATGTTATATTTCCATCACTATCAACCAATACTTCATTCGATGCAAGTGTTGAACTAGTTAAATTTGTATCTGTTTTTACTTTAAAAGCCTTTCCGTTAACATAGACTGAGGAATCAGCTGTAATTACCTGGACTCCTTCTTCTCGATTTAAATTTTTCAACTTAAATACTTTCTGATTTTCTTCACTTGCCACTAGTGTTTCACTTTGTACACTACCAGGTTTCCAAGAAAAGTTAGAGTCAGCAAAGTTGTCTTTTATCTCATGCAAGCTCTTAGTTGGATCGATCTTTGTTCCACTCTTAGAAATTGCCCCTTCATTAACCCTCGTAGCTGCAGTTGCAAGCTTTTGGATTTTTGATATGTTATACGACGATAGAGCTGCAGCGCTCGTAGCAGTTGCAGTAACTTTACTATCATTTGATGAAGAAGTTGAACGAGCTCTGTAGTTTGAAGATAGACGCATGTCAAACGTTAGATTTCGGAATGAAAGCATTAAACTATTCATTTCACGATATCCATCTCTTTGCCATTCCATTGTTTGTTTCTTTTGGTTTAATTTATCTAAAGGCATTCTTTCTGCCTTCATTAAGTCTCCTACTAGGGAATCAATATCCATTCCACTAGCAAGACCACCAATTCTCATAGCCATTTTCATACCACCTTAAATCTTTTTATCCACAACAAGGCCTAAAAAATCTGTCATAGCAGCGTATATATCTAACAACCTTTTCGATGGAATTTCTTTTATAATTTCATTAGATAGATCATCAACAATTGTTACATAATATTCATTTAATTCTTCATGAAGTTCAAATTTCAAATGTGTATTAGAAGCTTTAACAAAATCATTCATGCTACTAACTTTTTTCTCCAAGTCCTCCTTAGATGGCATATACTCAGGTATTAGTAGCTCAGAGGGTTGACTTGAAGACTCACTCTTATTTTTTGTCAGTTCTGGGTTGTTATATAGAGTGGACTGCGAAATTACCTTTTCAACAGACATACGTTCACTCCTTAAATAACTTGATCTACTTTTAATATCGGTTATGTTCTAGAATTGTTTAGCTTTTTAAAAGGTAAGATAGATAATTGTCATAGTAAAAAGAGGATCTTTTCGATCCCCTTTAAATCACTTTAATAATTGCAATATATTTTCGGGCTGTTGATTTGCCTGAGCTAGTATAGATTGTGATGCTTGAGCTAGGATTGAATTCTTAGTTTGATTCATGATCTCTTTTGCCATATCAACATCTCGTATACGAGCCTCTGAAGCTGAAAGATTCTCTCCATAGTTACTTGTATTTTCAAGCGTATATTCAAGACGATTTTGATAAGAACCAAATTTTGTTCTTTCTGAAGAGACCTTCGCTATAGCCCTATCAAGTCTTGCAATTGAATCAAATCTGTCTGTACTCGAGAGGACATTGATATCGGCAATATCCAATGCCTGAGTTCGAACATCACAAAGTTCAATGGACATGCTATCTCCCTTATTAGCTCCAACTTGAATATTGACGTTTTGTTGTAAAACAGTTGTTTTCGCAGTAGTTGGACGTGTTCCCTTTAACGCTTTTCCTTCCCAGCCTATAGCTAAATAATCATTGCCATCAAAAACTATCCCTTGTAAGTATGGATTTCCCTGTAATTGTTCTCCATTCCAATTGATCCCGTCTTTAGAATTAAGTACCCAACCATTATTGCTAACAGCAACATATTCATCACCATTGTACACAATGTCATAGATGACATTAATACCACCTGGTGTATTCTGTTTATCCCAAGTAATTCCGTCAGAAGAGGTTAAAATTGTTCCACTTCCTCCTACAGCAGTATATTGATTATTTTCCCAAATGACTTGTTTTAATTGAGCAGTTGTTCCAGAGACTTGAGTACTCCAATTAACTCCATCCGTCGACCTTAGGATTGTACCGTTTTTCCCTACTACAACATATTCGTCTCCACTAGATGCTGCATCTAATAATTGCTCTGATGTTCCTGATACTAAACTTGTCCATGATGAATTAACTGTTGGGTCATTTGTCGTTGCCATTTGACCATTGTCTCCAACTGCCAAATATTTTCCGCCAACATAATCCACATCAAAAAAATGACCATTTATTCCTGGGATGCTTGAGCTATATCCTGTTCTATTAACTCCGTTAGTTGTCGAATAAATGGCACCACCTTCAGAGATAAGAAAGCGACTACCATCCCATTTGATACTGTTTAAATTAGAGTTTGTTACAGAACCAGATGGGACATACCAAGATTCACCATCATTTGAAGCTAAGGTATTTCCTTGATAGCCTACAGCTAGATAGAGACTGCCATTCCATGCAATGTCATAAAAATTTGTATCGGACCCTGTATCAATTTCTGTCCAACTTATTTTTTCTGATTGAACAATGGAAGTCATTGTTACTTTATTTGATCCATTTATTAATTTTTGAGTATTAAATTCAGTATTATTTGCAATGTCATCAATTTCTCTTAGGACCTGATTTATTTCTTTTTGAATGTGTACTCGGTCCTCATCAGTTAAAGTATCATTTGAAGACTGTATAGCTAGTTCTCTCATTCTTTGGAGAGGTGGGTCTAGTATATTTGATAGCGCACCTTCCGCAGTTTGAATAAGTGATATAGCATCTTGGATGTTGTTTTTCGCTTGGCTTAATCCCCTTATTTGAGCTCTTAACTTTTCAGAGATTGATAATCCCGCAGCATCATCACTTGCCCGATTAATTCTTAATCCAGATGATAGTTTTTCCATTGATTTTGACTGTTTTAATGATTTATCTTTTAATCTCTCAGATACCTGTAATGATAGAATATTGTGATTAATAATCATGACATTACTCCTTTAACTATATTACACTTCTTCTACTCATATACTCTGCTATATATATACAAACACAAGAAGTGGAATAGATTTGTATATTTGTTACATAAGGAAGAGCTATAAATTATAGTTTCTTCCTCATGTAAGGTTACCGTAATAATTGAAGAACATTTTGTGGCTGCTGATTAGCTTGTGCTAGCATTGTCTGTGCAACTTGAGAGAGAATAGAGCTCTTCGTTTGCTTCATCATTTCTTTTGCCATATCAACATCTCGAATTCGTGATTCAGCAGAGGTTAAGTTTTCATTTATGTTATTAGAAACCTCAAGTGCATATTCAAGACGGTTTTGAATCGCACCAAATCGACCTCTTTCAGATGAAACTGATAAGATTGCTTGATCAAATGCACTTATTGCACCACTCGCATCTTTTATCACATTAACATTTCCTATTTCTAATGTATCAGATTTCATATTAGTTAAGTTAAAAGAGAACGCACTTAAACTCCCAGCCCCGACTTGTATATTTATATGTTGTCCATTTGAAGGGGAATTTCCATTGTCACTGTTATGTGAAACCATTACATTACCTGAAGAATCCAACCATATTTCATTAAATCCCGACAAAGGGTCCTCAGTATAGTTATCAACATCTGCTACAACTGATGTTGCTGTTTTTATTTCCGCGGTAATCCCTTCTGCATCGCGTCCTCCAATAGCCCCGGTGTCTGTATTACTTAAATTCATTTTAGTATCAATAAAGTTAACACCGTTCGTTTTAAAATCTGTTATAAAGTCACTTAAACCATTTGTATATGCACCGTGTGAAATGTTTTTTAATGCAGTATCTAAATTAGAACTTGGATTGCTATTTAAATATGTCATTAACTCCTTAATACCCTCTGCTCCACCTGCAGTTTTAATTCGGTCATGGAGATATCGAACGGCAACATATCCTGCCGAGTAATGAATGCTCTGCATAGGTGATCGTGGGTCGTCCCATGAATCAATCGGATCATCTATAGCGTCAATGACATTCTGTTTACCGTTAATAGAGATATCCGCAGCTAATCGTTCATCTCCACCATGTATTAGCTCAGCTGCACCCTCTTTAAACCATTTTGGCATCGCAGCAAAGTTCATACTTCTAGCCATAATGGCATGTGTCATTTCATGTGCAATTATTCGATCATTATAAATTGGAGCAGAACCACCATTTGGCCATTCGGGTGGTAAGAAATCTTGTTTATCCATGTGCATTTCTATATTAATACCTTTACCTGTCAAGGGATCAACTTGATATTGCACCCAAGCTAGTGCATTTGGATCATTATAATCTTTCATAATAATTTTAATATCTACACCATCAGCTTGAAGACCAAAATAATCTTTCACCATTTTTTCACTTTGTTCGAGCATTGAACGTTTTAAAGTTTCCATCATTAATTCTTCATCAGTTTTAGAGGATGTTAATGAAGTGTCATTGTCAATATCTAACAATTTAATTCCATTAAAATTGGTTCTCCCTGCGATATTCGTTACTTCTTCTTTTATCTGTTCAATTTCTTCCTGTATGCTTGCCTTGTCTGCATCATTTAACGTGTCATTTGAGGCCTGGACAGATAGTTCTCTTCCTCTTTGAACAAGTTCATGAATTTCATTAAGGCCACCTTCAGCTGTCTGAATAAGGGATATTCCATCCTGTATGTTCCTAGAAGCTTGTTCTAAGCCTCTAATCTGAGCACGCATTTTCTCCGAAATCGATAAACCAGCAGCATCATCTCCTGCTTTATTTATACGTAAACCTGAAGAGAGCTTTTCCATGGATTCTGATAATTTATGATTATTTGCTGATAGCTGCCTATATGTATGTAATGCTGATATATTATGATTTATTTTCATAAGAATTTCTTAGAAAAAGAAAAGAGATATTAACCATGAGGCTAATATCTCTAATCCAATCTTCAATTAACGAAGTAATTGAAGTACACCTTGTGGTTGTTGGTTTGCTTGAGCTAACATCGCTTGAGCAGCTTGAGAAAGAATAGAATTCTTCGTTTGAGTCATCATTTCTTTCGCCATGTCAACGTCACGGATACGAGACTCAGCAGCTGTTAAGTTCTCAGCAGATGTACCTAAGTTGTTAATTGTATGCTCTAAGCGGTTTTGGAATGCACCAAGAGAAGAACGTTGAGTAGATACTTTCTCGATTGCATCGTTGATTACTTTAATAGCGTTAGAAGCATTTTCAGCTGTAGAAACATCTAGAGAAGCTTCTTTAGTTGTGTTGCTTGTTCCGTCAGATACTGTGTTAGTTTTAGTGAAACCAGTATCTCCAGCTTTACCTGTGATTCCAAGAGCTTCAGATCGCATGTCTTTGATTTCGATTGTCATGCTTTGGTTTTTATTTGCGCCTACTTGGAAAGCAGCTTTGAAGTTTTCTTGTAGACCACCGTCTTTAACTTCAATGTTATTGCCTGCTTCACCTTTATATTCATCTGAAGCAGTAATTGTAAGGCTACCTGCTGAAGCCGTTAAAACTACTCCCTCAACTTTAGAACCAACAGTGTCTGCAATTGCTTTTGCTAAAGCATCAGCTTTTGAGCCGTCTGTTACTTGTTCAAGAGCAGTATTAATAGCGACACCAATACCACTTCCAGTATATGCACCTTTAGTTGAATCATAAAATTCTACTTGTTGCCCATTAACTGTAAAGCCTGTTCCTTCTAGTGCTTTAATTTTATCGTTAGTAGTACTTGCTGTACCTGTCTCTAAAGTATTAAAGTTAATTGTTTTACTTGCCTGAGTGTAAGTTGTAGTACCTACAGATGCACTACCGCCTGTCCAAGCACCACTCATACCTTCACTAAATCCAGCTATGTTTCCTGCAGAACCTTTGAATTCACCAGTAGATGAAGCTGTTATAGTAACATTATCCCCAGTGCCTGAAATAGCATAGTTACCTGCTAAAGTTGAGTTCTTTTTAATCATTTCTTCTAAAGCAGTTCTTAAATCACCTGCTTGTTCTCCAGTAGTCGCAGCAGCATTAAATTTAATAGTTGCAGAATTACCTGTGATACTAGAAGTATCTAGAGCAGTTGTATTAGCCGTTGTATTAGCATCTTCTACAAAAGTAACTTTAAGTTCTTGTCCGTTAATTGTAAAAGTTGCTGTTTTTCCATTATCAGTAACTGTTGTAGTAGTACCTACCACAGTAACAGTCTGAGTAGCTTGCGTATTGTTTGTTAAACCAGATGCAAGTGTTCCATCAGTTAACGTATTAGTTTTATTTAAATTAGCCTTACCATCACCCTTTAAAAGGCTTTGAGTATTAAACTCAGTAGTATTACCAATACGGTTAATCTCAGAAGATAATGCATCCATCTCTTTTTGGATTTCCGCACGGTCAACGCCAACGTTAGTATCGTTAGCTGCTTGAGTAGCTAGTTCACGCATACGTTGTAGGATGTCGTGAGTCTCGTTTAATGCACCTTCAGCAGTTTGGATCATAGAGATACCATCTTGTGAGTTACGAGATGCTTGTTCTAAACCACGGATTTGACCACGCATTTTTTCAGAGATTGCTAGACCAGCAGCGTCATCTCCAGCACGGTTAATACGAAGACCTGAAGATAATTTCTCCATAGATTTAGATTGAGCACCAGAAGCACTATTTAACTGGCGATAAGTGTTAAGAGCAGCAATATTATGATTAATTCTCATTTTGAATTTCCTCCTTGAATTTAGGTTCATTCACATCCTTGTGAATGAAAGTTTATTTTGGAAAGATACACATTTTGTCGGCCGCCATTTTGTGTTCTTCCTTACACTATTATTATCGACAGTTATGAAGATAGTTTAATAGTTTTTAAAAGAAATATTTTTTTTTTTATAACCTTTAACAAAAAAAAACCTCTATGATATCTAGAGGTCTAACTTGCTCATTTTTAATTGGTTCAAAATATTTTTATTTACGGAGGCTGCTTCGTTATTTGATTCCTGTATGCTATCGTAGATCTCTTTCCGAAGAATCCCTATATTTTTTGGTGCTTTTATACCTAATTTTATTTGATCACCTTGTATTGATAAAACCGTTAACTCTATGTTATCACCAATCTGTATAGTCTCTCCTGTTTTCCTTGTTAGTACTAGCATACTTCCACCTCCTATTACTTAGTAACTTCTTTAAGAATTTTATGTTTAGTTGTATACGACTCATCAACTAATATAACCTGTTTAGCTTTTTTAGATGTTTGATTAATTACAATAGGAGCTTGGAGATTAGCCGTTGTCTCAACGAATGGATCTTTTAGGGAGAGAATTGCTAATACCAGAATGGATGCTTGGTCATCCGCTATTCCTAGAACCTCCTTATCATGTTCCCCAAGATCAAACTCGTAATCTTTAAAGAAAATAAATGGTTCTGTCACAACAAAGCCGAGTTCGGAAGTTTGCACGGACTGCAGAATAGAAAATGGAGAATCATTATCTATAGGTAATAGGATAAAGTCTTTTTCGTCTAGAAATCCGGGAATGCCTTGTTCAAAATGAACAATCTTCGAGTCCTCTACATCTAAAACACCGTGGTATTTTGTATTAATTTCCATTACTTCACCATCCTTCTCAATAGTATTATGCCTTTATATCAATCATTTCAAAATCTATATTCAGTTCATTTTTTTGTTTTAAGGAAACTTCTACTTTTCCTGGCTCATATTCCATAATTGGTTTATTTACATTTACATGTATTTTCGGTTTATTTGGTGCTACTTCTATATCAACTCTTGCAGGTTCATAACTTATTTTCACACTACCGTGTGATGGAATAAATCCAAGTCCAAATTCTTTCATAGGTTTTTGACTATTTTGTTTAGCTTGTGTTGCAATAGGATTTCCACCATTTTCAATTTTCATTAACTCAATACCTTGCTGAGCACGACGAGCAATTCCTGCAAGGAGATCCTGGTAGCCTTTTTGAGAAAATTCCTCCATCCTTTTAACTACAGATTTCAGATCGACATCGGCTCTTGCTTGTGTTTGATCAATTGTAAGTTTTGATGGAGTGGTCCTTATTGTGAGCTCAGCTTTAGGTTGTTCAATTGATAGATCGGCCTTAGGTTGCTTAATATTATTAACCGCATTTATGGTTTTAAGTCCTATCTGCGCCTTTGTACTCTCAAGTCTAATTTGAGGTATCCTCATAAAAAAAATCACTCCTAGTAAAAAAGCTATCTTAATTAAAGATAGCTTATCGTAAAAAGTCTATTAATGTAGGTTGAATTATCTTAGAGCCGGCTGATAGGGCTGCTCGGTGGATACTTTCTTGGATTGTTAAATCAGTTATTACTCTTTCAATATCAGCATCTTCATTATCAGATAAGATTCTATTCGCTATAACCTCTTGATCACTTAAACGGCTATCCACTAATTCTAGGCGATTATATCTAGCACCGAGTTCTGCTCTTTCAGAAGTAATAGTTTGAATATGCATATCTAACTTCTCTAAGATTTGATCTCCATTTTCTAATATACCAACACCATCAGTCAAATTACTTTCTAATTCTTCTAGTACATTAAATAAATCCTTACTAAAAACATTTTGTGAATTAACATTTACCTTTAGTTGAACTCCCTTAGAGACCTCAACATTGTAGGAGGATGTATTCTGTGTGAATGTATATTGTTTTTTACCGTCGGCATCTGTGGTAAAGCCATTATCCCCTATTGGTGCAGTTAGAGTTTTTTCACCATTAAAAATATATCTACCTGCAACCTGAGTATTAGCTACACCAATTAAATCTTCTTTCAGCTGACCAATCTCAACGCCAATAGCATTTAAATCTTCTGGGCTGTTTGATCCATTCTTACCCTGTACCACTAATTCTCTTATTCTTTGAGTAATTTCTGTTACTTGCTCAATTCCTGCTTCAGAATTCTCCAACCATGTATAAGCTTCAGATAAGTTCCTCTGATACTGTTCATTCTCCGTAAGATTGGTACGATAAAACATACCTTTAATTGCCACAACGGGATCATCAGACGGACGATTTATTTTCTTTCCTGTCGCTAGCTGATCCTGATATTTTCCAAGGTTCGCATAACTCTTACTCAAATTTCTTAATGAATTATTTGCTAGCATACTTTGTGTTACACGCATACACTTTCACCTACCTATCTTCCTGATATCCCCATGCCATTTATGATTTTATCTAGTATTTCATCCTGCAATGTAATCATTCTTGCAGATGCATTATAAGCATGCTGAAATTGAATCATATTCGTCATTTCTTCATCTAGAGAAACAGCACTTACTGACTGCCTTCTCTCTTCTACAGAGTCTTTTAAAACAGTACTATTCGTTGTAAGTCTTTCTGCTTCCTGAGCATTTACTGCCATTCCACCAATAATTCCTTCATAAAAGTTCTGAAGAGTTGTATTGGTTGTTCCGATAGTAAGGATCCCATTTTTAACATTTGATAATTGAACGGCATTTTTACCATTACCTATTTCAGGTAAAGTTTTACCGTCATAATAGGCTGCAGCGATGTTGTTTGTAGAATCTTGAATTTCTTTTGATATTTGAATTAAGCTAGCTGCTCCTTTTGAGTTATTACCAAAAGCCACGCCTCCAAGAGTGAAGAAGTTAATCTTACTATTGGTTGTATTAGGAGCTTTAGTATCAGAATCAAAGTCATTTAATGTCCATCCTTCACTATGAACAGCATTAAATGCCGTTCCAAACGTATACGCCATTGTATCCAAATCATTCAACATCTGCGGATACAGCCCATATTCAACAACACTACCATCACTCAACGTTTCAGAATATCCATATGAATCTATTAATCCACTAACCTTACCAGCACTGTTAAAGTCCATAATGCTAATTGATTTGGAGCCAATTTTCACACCTTCAACAAGTCCATCGGAAATATTTCCATTATCATCAGTGATTTTTTTAAAGGTAACACTTAATTCATTTACTCGCTGGCTTTTTGCATCTACTAAGGTTCCTAGTATCTTGCCGTTGTCATCGACGATTTCAACGGTTGCTGTTCCTTCTGATATCTTCAGAGCATTTCCGCCTGAAGGATTGTAGGATACTTTAATATTAGCTAGCGATGATAATTTATCTAAAAGTCGATCACGTTCATCATATAAATCATTCGGTAGATAACCGTTTGGTTCTATCTCTGAGATTTGTTTATTAATATTATTTAATTGGTTAGCAATTGAGTTCACTTCTTTTACTGATACATCTAGTTCATTTTTCAGGTCACCTTGTACAGATTTTAAAGATGTAGCTAAATAACTAAACGTATCTGCAACAGCATTACCTCGCTCACGTACAACAGATCGGGCACCTGCATTCGTTGGGTCAAGAGCTAAATCTTGAAGAGACTGCCAAAATTGGTCAAGTGAATTAGCTAAACCAGTATCTGATGGTTCATTCATTATTTCTTCCATCTTTTGAAGGGCATTTGCTCTAGAATCCCAGTACCCTAGTTTATTATTTTCCGAGCGATATTGAATATCTAAAAAGCTCTCTCTTACACGTTGGACACTATCAACTTCAACACCTGTCCCCATTTGCCCAGGGATTTGCGGCCGGTTGATTCCTAGTGATGGATAAGCTTCTGTTGCTTTTAAGTTTACACGCTGGCGTGTATAACCCTCTGTATTCGCATTCGCAATATTATTACCCGTCGTATGAAGTGCACTCTGCTGCGCAAACATCCCACGCTTAGCCGTTTCTAACCCCATAAAAGTTGAACGCATTTAGTCCCCTCCTAACATTAAGCTTTCGAATCAAAGATGGATCGACGCTGTTTCTCTGTTGTTTTGTTTGTTGGTTTATCGTAATTAATATCAGTTTCCTGCGGCATGATCATATCAAGTGTCATAGATGTAAGCTGTAACGCTTGTTTTGTTAGTTCTCTGTTCAGCTGATTTCTGTCTTTAAGTTGATTCATAGTCTTAGTGAATTCTTTTAAAATAACTTGTAGCTTTTCTTTTTCAGCCCCGGTTGCTTTTACGATGCATGCCGAAAGAGTAGCTTCTTCGTTATTACCTAAGAATTCAGCAGCAACTCTGATTCGTTCATCTTCCACTTGTTTAATAGCCTGAACATACATCTGCTCTTTTTTAAGTAATTCTTTTAGTTCTTCTACAGAATCATGCTTTAATATTTCTGTTTTTTGAAGGGTTACTTCGTATAGGTTTTGATGAAGTTTTAGTAGTTTTTCTAATGTTTGTATTAATTGTTCAGCAGCCATCCATAACCCTCCGTAAATCTAGTTTACTTCTTATAAAATTCAACTAATCCCTTTGCAACAGCTTTAGGATCAATTGTGTAAGTTCCGTTTTCTACTTGTGCTTTGATTGCTTGTACTTTTTCCTGTCTAGCTTTCACAACCTCATTTGATTGTTGCAAATCAATTGCCTTTGAGGAAATCTCTACTTTGTCTTCTTTTGACTGAGGCTTTGTTGAAGCAGCTGCCTGCTTTTCTAAGTTCTTTTTATAAGGATTAACATTTACAGATCCAAGATTATTTATTTTCATGAGTTTCCCTCACTTTCATTCAACATTCAGTTGTCTAACATTTATATCGGTCTTTATAAATTAATTATTTAGTAATTCACTACTTTTTAGTACTTTGGGAATAGAAAGTTGCGGCTGAAGGCGAACTTTGTCGTTTGTTACGTTCGCTGATCTGTGCTTCTTGTTCTACTTGATGAAGCTGCCTTTGAATATCATTACTGCATTTTTCACATAAACGATCTTTTCTAATCGAAGTGCCACATTTCTCACACGGATATCCTAAGTTTGGAAAATTCGATAACTGTAATCTTCCAAGACGGATAAATTTTAATATCAGGTCTTTAGAGACACCTGTACCCTCGACAACCTCATCTAAAAGAGCTTTACGATTTTCACGTTTTCTTAAAAATGCATAAACCGTTTCATAGTGCTTTTCTTCTTCTTTATAACATTTATCACATACAGATCTAAATTGTGTTTGAACAAATAATGTATCGCAATTAGGGCAATTCGCTAATTCTCCCATAATCTATTCTCCTATTCCGTTTCTTTATATATAGTATATCGGCACATGTTTTAATATTTTTAACTTCTAATTAATGTTAATGAAAAAACTGAATCTGTTCCATTGTTCTTTAACACCTTAGCAGCATGTCTCAACGTACTGCCAGTCGTATAAATATCATCTATTAAAAGAATCTTCTTGTTCATTATTTTACTAGAATCTACTATAGAAAACACGTTTGAAGCTGTTAAGCGCTGTTGTCGGGATTTCTTAGATTGTTTTTCATGGTGAGTTCGTGTGAGGATATCAGTTTGAGTTAGTGGGAGAAAGTCAGCGAGCAGTTTGGCTTGGTTAAAGCCTCGTTCATATAACCGCTCTGGGCTAAGGGGAATAGGAATCGTATAATCTATTTTCTCATTAATAAAGTTTGTTTTATAGCTTGCTAAAAAATCCCTTTGAAAAACCTCTACCAAAGCAGCATCACCACGAAACTTAAAGGTAGCAAGCAACTCTTTCATCGAATCATTATACTCAAAAACAGAAACATTTTGCTGAAGAATGTTTTTCCAGTGGTGACTGTTTTCCCATGTGAGACAGTCTTGACAAACATGATCATTCTCTTGAGGTCTAAAACAATGGGGACAGGTCGGGGAATTGATCTTCCTAAGGCTCTGATAACATTCATCACAAACTTTCGGCTCACTTAATAGAAAACTCGACCAACTCATTTGCTGTGAAAGCTCTTCATGACAAATAAGACAAAGAATATTCATCAAACTCCTTGTGATTCACATAATGGTTTATCGGAAACAAGCTTTGCACATTCTGCTAGTTTCACTAATAGTGTAGTCAGTTCCTGTTTATCAATAAACTCAGCTTTAATATACATGACCTTATCAATATTTGTTACATAGCGTGGCTTTGTTTGGTTTAAAGAAAGAGCTAGAATATCGTCCAAGCATTCTGAGCAGGTACATTTGATATGAAGCCCGTGCTTATATTCATCTAACAAGTCTTTCATAATCCGTTCCATCGCATTAATAACCATATCCCTCGGTCTCCTCACTCAAATTATGAATATATTATGCCATATGAAAAGGATTCCGGGAAGTAGCTACTATTTTTTGGTAATATAGTCACTTTTGATTGCTTGTTGATTCATTTGCTGTATATGTCTTTTGGCATCAATCATTGCATTTGTTTTTCCGTAATGAAAAAAGGTGATGTTGCCTGTGGGATAGGATGAACTTCTACCAACTCGGCCAGAAATTTGCACGAGAGCACTTTCTGTGAAAATACCATCCTCACTTCCAAGCACAGCTACATCACTATTTGGAATCGTAACACCCCTTTCCAAGATGGTAGACGTCACAATAATTGGCATGTCACCACTTCGAAACCGCAGGACTTTTTCTCGACGTTCCGGGTCTTCAGCATGAACCCCTTCGATCCGTTGATCTAATTGTCTACATAAATCAACGACCTCATCAATAAGTTTTACAGAAGGCACAAATAAAAATGCCTGCTTTCCGCTTGTTAACCTCTCCTTCAGCCACTCCACAACATTCTTCGGGAGCTTCCCTTTACTAAGCTGCTTCCTCCAATTCCCACACCAAGCAAATTCCGGAACCGGCAACGGATGACCATGATATCGAGCAGGAATGGTCACAGCATCTCGCTTCTTCTGTTTCACATCATTCTTCCATTTCTCAGACGGTGTTGCAGTTAAATAAATAAGAGAGCTTTTTTCTTTCCGGGATTTTTCTACGGCAAATTGAAGGGAGGTATCGGCTGAGTAGGGAAAGGCATCAACTTCATCAACAATGATGCAATCAAACGTTTGTTTAAAGCGAAGGAGTTGGTGAGTAGTAGAGATGGTGAGAGCTGCTGATTTGTGTTTTTCCTCGCTGCCGCCATAAAGAGCAGCTATTGAGGTTGAAGGAAATACATGTCGCAGGCGAGGAGCTAATTCAAGTACAACATCAGTACGAGGAGTTGCGATACAGATTTTCTTGCCTTCAGTAAGGCCACGTTCAATACCTTTAAATAGCACTTCTGTTTTCCCTGCTCCGCAAACAGCCCAAACTAGGAGTTCACTGTTGTTGATAACGGCATCTTCCACGCGTTGTGAGGCCACCGCTTGCCCTCTCGAAAGCTGCCCCTCCCATTGTAACTGGGATTCTGTTTCTTCTAGAAAAGGTGGTCCACTCCAACTAAATAGAGGAGTACATTCACTAACTCTCCCCATCATAATACATTTACGACAGTAGTGACACTCCAGTTCCCCACATTTCGCACAATCGAAGGACGAAAAAAAGGAAGAGTTTGAATTTCCACATCGAGTACAAGAAAGTCGTTGCTGCTTTCTTCTAACCCCATAATTTAGTTGAATATAGCCTTTTTCATAATGATTTTGAATTTCTTCAACAGAGAAAGGAATTTCTGTGAGTAGTAATTCCTTACCCTGTAGATACTGTTGTAGTTTCTTTGAAAAAGAAAAATGCGGATTTTTTGGTATATGAGGTAGTTGCTCATACCTTGATAGAGGTAAACCTTCAATATGGATAAAAACTGGAGTGAGATACTCGTGCTTATATATAAATCTCATATATAACCCTTACAAATCTTACGATAACGTTTTTCAACGCTAATTGGCGTGCGTGACAGCTGTTCAGCAATATGTCTAAATTTCATTCCACTTTTTCGTAATTCTAAAAGCTTTCGATCCTCAAGAGTAGTCCAATGACGGTATGTACGTTTACTTTCATCTTGTTCCTGGTGCATTGTATGGTTGGATGGAGTATCCAATTGCTTAAAACCCCCTTATTTTTCTAATTTCTAGTATGAGTTAATTCTAGTTCTCTGTCTATATTTTTAGCAAAAATTAGGGAGTTAGTACTAATCGGCTAGCACTAACTCCCTATAACATACCCTATTATTTCTTATACCAACCAATCCCAATTGCACCTTCACCCAAATGCGTGCCAACAACAGGACCAAAGTAACTTACCATACACTCAATATTCTCGTACTTCTCCTGGAGCTCTTCTTTCATCTTCTCCGCTTCCTCCGGACGATTCGCATGAATCACAACAACCCGCATTGGCTCGTTATCCTTCGCATCCTCATGAAGCAAATCAAATACTCTATTTAATGCCTTCTTCTTCGTACGCACCTTTTCATAAGGCACAATCACCTTGTTATCAAAATGTAGAATTGGCTTCACTTGAAGTAAGCTTCCGATTAGTGCCGCTGCCCCGCTTAAGCGTCCACCTTTTTGAAGATTTGTTAAATCATCGACCATGATATAAGCGCTCATTGTTTTTTTCATTTCTTCTAATCGTGCCATGATATCAGTCGGGGATTTTCCTGCTTGAGCCATCTCTGCTGCTTCTAGCGCGTAGAAGCCCTGTACCATTGCGCTTACTTCCGTGTCAAACGGATAAACCTCGATGTTTTCTACCATGTCTCCGGCAGTAGCCGCTCCGTTATATGTACCACTAATACCGCTTGAGAGATGAATCGAAATCACGGCGTCATATTCTTTTGAGAGTCTTTCAAATAGCTCAACAAACATTCCAATCGATGGCTGTGATGTTGTTGGTAGTTCCTGATAATTCTTCATTTTTTCGAAAAACTGTTGTGAGGTGATTTCAACTTCTTCCTGGTAGGTTTCGTCCCCGAAGTTTACACTTAGAGGAATCATATGTATGTCATGTGATTCACGGATATGTTGAGGGATATATGCTGTACTATCTGTGACAATAGCCGTTTTCATAGTTTAATTCCTTCCTTGTCTATTATCGTTTTGTCCATTTCCCATTCTACCGGAAAATGCAGGGAATATCTATTTGTTTAGTGTATGTAATTTATCTATCTTATTATTACTTGAAATTTTGGCAAAAAAAGAGTCAGCTCTCTCGATAGAGTCTGACCCCAATTCTATTACTTCACTTCAACCCAACCATTTTTAATCGCGACAACAACTGCTTGCGTACGATCGTTTACATTCATTTTTTGTAGAATATTACTTACATGGTTTTTAACGGTTTTTTCACTTATGAACAATGCTTCACCAATGCCGCGGTTGCTTTTACCGTCAGCAAGCATTTGAAGCACCTCACACTCACGACGAGTTAAGATATGTAATGGACGTCGAATTTCCGGCTGCATCGGCTGAAGATTAGCTTGTCCATTTGAAGTCGCAAGGCGTCTAAATTCGTTTACAAGGTTATGAGTAACCTTTGGATGTAAATAAGAGCCGCCGTCTGCAACAACCTTCACTGCTTCGATTAATGTGTCAGCATCCATTTCTTTCAATAGATAGCCTCTTGCACCTGTTTTCAGGGCGTGTGTTACATAGTTTTCATCATCATGAATCGATAGGATGATAATTTTTGTATCTTCATTTGCTTCAACCAATTGTTTCGTTGCTTCGACACCGTTCACTTTAGGCATATTGATATCCATGATCACAACATCAGGCTTGTGTGCATCAACGATTGCTAATGCTTCTTCACCGTCGTCACCTTCTGCAACTACCTCAAAGCTTGGTTCGAAATCCAAAATGCGTTTAACACCTTCACGAAATAATTGATGATCATCAATAATGGCAATTTTCGTCTTCATGCGCTTACGCCTCCCCATCGTCTATTCTAGTCTAATTGGCATCCATTACGTCAATATGTCTTTAGCCGTATTTATACTAGGAATTGGTATTAAGTTCCATGATATGGGACTTGAAACATGATAAAAGTCCCTAATCCAACTTTTGAGTCAATCGTCATCTTTCCGCCGAGAAGATCGACTCGTTCCTTCATTCCAATCAGTCCAAAAGATTTTTTATCTTTATTTCCTTTTGCTTCCTTTATATTAAACCCTTTTCCATCATCTTTCACAATCATTGTAATCGATTCACAGGTAACCTCCACTTTTACTGCTATTTCATTTGCATCCGAGTGCTTCAGTGCATTTGTTACAGCTTCTTGTGCTAGCCGGAATAACGCAACCTCAAATCGTGGTGGAAGTCGGTGTCCATCAATTTCACCAATGCTTTGAAAATGAATTTTTGTTTTTCCATTATATTCTTCGATCGTGTCCATATATTTTCTGAGGGTGGGTATAAGTCCTAAGTCATCTAATGCCATTGGTCTTAGGTCATAAATAATTCGTCTTACCTCATATAAAGCATTTCGGACGTTTTTTCGCAGGTTACGGATTTCTTTAAAGCCTTCCTCCGCTCCCCTCTCACGATAAATACGTTCAATTAATTCAGAGCGCATCATGACGTTCGCAAGCATTTGCGCGGGACCGTCATGAATCTCCCTGGACACTCTTTTTCGTTCTTCTTCCTGCGCTTCTATAATACGCAAGCCAAAATCCTGCTTTTGCTGGGCATCCTCTAAAAGCATACCAACCTGGCGGAGATCGCTGTTTAGATAATTTAAAACAACAGAAATTTGCCCAACAAGCGCTTCAGATCGTTCAATAATTTCCTGAAGGCCTAGTAACCGTCTTTCCAAGTCATCACGGCGATCACGAAGCTGCTTTTCATGCTGCTGCAGCATGGAGTGCTCCACCTGAAGCTTATGAGCATTTTCGTAGGCTTTACGAATTTCTTCTTCAGAAAAGTCCTTGAAATTTTTACTCACCTGTGAAAGGCGATTGCGGGCAAGTCTGGCTTGGACCTCTAGCTTATCTCCCTCATCAATCACCGTATTCACTTGCTTTTTGATTTCAACTAACTCTTCTACTAAAGACTCATACTGTTGTCTGGACTGCTCACCGATAAGAAAGATTTCATCCTTACTTCCAGCAACCGTCCCAATCATTTTATCTAATATTTCATCAAGTAATTTACTATCTATTTTTTGACTGGAGTTCATTGTTTTCCCTCCGACTTTTATACCATAATTTTAGTTTGTCACATTTTTAACAATTGAAGTAAAAAATTTGTCGTTTTATAATAAAAGAATGTGCTATTCTAAATCTGCTTGCTTGTCAGGAGGTGTACAAGCATGCTTTCACACTATTATACCGTAAAAGGCTATGGAGAGCATGAAATTGTTATACAAAAATCACGTTTTATTTGTTATGTAGAACGAGTAAAAACGGAAGAAGAAGCCATTCAATTTATTCAGCAAATAAAGAAAAAACATCAGAATGCCAATCATAATTGTTCAGCCTATCTAATAGGAGAAAATGATTCCATTCAAAAAGCGAACGATGACGGTGAACCGAGTGGTACAGCCGGAGTTCCGATGCTTGAAGTTCTAAAAAAGAAACAACTAAAAGACACGGTTGTTGTTGTCACCCGTTATTTTGGCGGAATTAAGCTAGGCACAGGCGGCCTTATTCGCGCTTACGGAAAATCGGTTTCAGAAGGACTTTCAGCAATCGGAATCGTCGAGCGCAAACTAATGCGCGTTATGCATACTAAGATCGACTATACATGGCTAGGCAAAGTAGAAAATGAACTGCGAGATTCTATTTATAAAATAAAGGAAATTCATTACCTAGAGCAAGTCGAAATTGAGGCTTTTGTTGAAGAAGCTTCCATAAATACCTTTGAAAAATGGATGACAGAGCTCACAAATGGGCAATGTTACTTGGTAAAGGGAGAAAATATTTATTTAGAAGAACCGATTTAATCACAAAGCTTTGCTGATCTAGAAGGTGCCCGCAGAAAACGAGCACTTACAGCGAAACCTTTTCACAAAGCCGACCCAAACACTAAATAAATGAGGGATAGTAGTGGCAACTAGATTAAAAAATAAAAAAGTGAAGAAAAAGAAAAGCTTTTTGAAACGAATTCTTCTTTTTCTTTTACTTGTTCTTTTAGGTGTAGGCGGATATACCGGCTACACCATTTATAAAACCTATGCAGCAGCAAACCAATCGTATTCAGAATTGGAACGCGGTGAAAAATCTGAGCGAAGAGAAACAGCAGTTAAAGTAAATGAAGATCCATTTTCGATTCTTTTAATGGGTGTAGAGGATTATTCCTCGGGTGGAGAAAATGGACGTACGGATACATTAATAGTTGTCACCGTAAATCCAACACTTCAAACGATAAAAATGTTAAGTATCCCTCGTGATACATTTGTTACTCTCCCAGAGGATGGAAGTGAAACAAAAATAAATCACGCCTATGCCTTTGGTGGAAAAGAGTTAACAATTGAAACAACAGAAGAACTTTTGGACATACCAATCGATTATTATGCTACTGTTAGCTTCCAAGCGTTTAAATCAATTGTCGATGAGCTTGATGGTGTAACAGTCGATGTACCTTTTGACTTTTACGAGAACAGTGATGAAGACGGCAAACGAATTTATTTTGAAGAAGGGCCTGCTGAGCTTGATGGTGAAGAAGCTCTTGCCTATGCAAGAATGAGGAAAAGAGACCCTCGCGGAGACTTTGGAAGAAATGACCGTCAAAAAGAGATTATTACAGCCATTATCGACAAAGCCACCTCTCCAGCTAATTTATTTAAAATTGATGAACTAGCTATGCACATTGGAGACAATGTTGAAACGAATTTTAGAATATCGCAAGCGATCGCCCTACAACAAAAATATCCAAACATTAATGGAGATAATATTGAAAAGCTAACAATTGAAGGCAGCGATGAATATATTAATGATATTTATTATTTTATTCCGGATGAAGAAATGCTTGAAGAAGTGCAGCTTGAGCTACAAACACATTTAGAGCAAGAACAACAAACCTCGACAAGCACCTCTTCAGATTATCAAAACTAGACAGATTAAGACATTATTCCCAAAGACAAACTTTTTATAGTTTGTTAGAATATTTATATAACTTATCCTCTGAATTTCCCTTTCAGAGGTATTTTTTTGCCAAATAAAATATAGGAGAGGAGAACTAGGTATATTGAAATGGTTTAGAACACTTATTGCTGTCACCTTCTTGTTTTTAAGTATCGGTCAGCCGTTCTCTACATATGCGGCAGAATCAACCGAACCCTACCCCTTCATCGGTCAAGTAACTGGTGATACTGTTAGCATGCATAAAGGTGCTACGACGAACTATGATGTTGTTTCTACATTGAAAAAAGGAGAAATTGTTGGGGTCATAGGAGACTTTACCAACAATTCAAATGAGGAATGGCTGAACATTTCTGTGAACTCCGTGAAAGGCTGGGTTAAGAAAACCAGTGTTTCCCCATTGGAGGAAGCACCCTCATCACTCTACGCAAACAAAAATCTTGCCGATGTTAGAAAAGGAGCATCAACATCTTATCCTTCTGTTGAAACATTACAATACGGACAGAAAGTAACCGTAATTGATACGTATGTAAGCACACAAGGAGAAATTTGGTATCGCATTGATTTAGGAAGTGTTCAAGGTTGGGTGTATAGTGAACAATTAACTAAAACACCTGTTGTCCAATTGCTTCAAACAAATCAATCCGCAACCGTTCATAGTGGTGCAACATCTTCATACAAAATCGTCGCTACTCTTGAAGAAAATGTTGAATTAACTATTATTGATTCTTTTACCAATAATCAGCAAGAAGTATGGTATCGAATTCAGCTCGAAGATGGAACAAAAGGTTGGGTCCATTCAGAATTCACTGAAGTAATTCAAGAGAATAATGACACAACACAAAGCTTCCCTATTGTTTATGTAAAAAATGTAGGTTCCAAGATTCATAGTGGTGCACTAGATTCATATCGTGTTGTGTATCTACCAAACCAAAATGAAGCATTACAAGTTATTGATGAATTCACGAACAACTTAAATCAAACATGGTACCGTGTTGAATTAAGTGCTGATTTAAAAGGCTGGATTCTATCAACCGAAGTTCAAGAACAACCCCTTTATGAGAGTCAAATTGTTGGGAACTATGTTTTTGTTAAAAATGATGGAGCTGTTGTTAGAAAAGGTGCATTAAGCAGCTATCCTACAGCAGATACATTAACGGTAAATGATGATCTGAAGGTAATAGGAACATTTATTAACCAAAACGACGAATTCTGGTTACGTGTTCAAACATCAAACAATGTAACAGGCTGGATACTTGCTACAGACACTCAAAAGGAAACGAAAGTAAACACCACTTATTATCTTAATACAAACGGTGTTGTAAGAAGCGGTGCCCTTGATTCTTATCGTCAGTTAGCATCACTTTCTCAAGGCTCTGCTGTTTACGTTATTGATACTTTTGAAAATAACAATAAAGAGCTTTGGTATCGAGTGACATTAGAATCTGGTGAGAATGGCTGGATCAAGTCAACAGCTGTAACGAGCAAACAGATCTACCTTAATAAATCATTCGTTGTTGGTACTAATAGCACCTACGTTTATAAAGGTGCCATGCATCATTATAATAAGGTAACAAAACTTCCATACGGTTCGAAGGTAAAAGTTTTATTCGAATTTATTAATGATAAAAATCAACATTGGTACAATGTTCAATTATCAAATGGAACAAAAGGCTGGGTACCTAAGGCAGAATTATTTACTAGCCTTTCAGACAGAACCTTTGTTTACCCGCTTAACGCCAATGTGCTACACAAAAGTGCAACTGCAAGCTCTGGATACAACACAAAAGTTCAAGCAGGTGAACAATTAATTTACCTTTGGAGTCACAATGAATGGATTAACGTTGAAAATTCAAAAGGTGTCCGAGGCTGGATCCTAAAGAATGACACAAGGGAATTCATTCCAAACATTTTCTTAAATCCTAAGGTTTCTCAATCAGGAAATGCCACAACATTAGTTTGGGATAAATCATTGAATTTTGCTGTAGGAAACAAGCTTCTTTCAAATGGAGTTGTTCAGCTAACAGGAAGCAAGCTTCATACTGTTTTACCTTCTCAATCGATTAAAGGATTGAAAAACATCTCAGCTACATCTAGTGCCATTACGTTAACACCTGAATCAGGCTATTTGATTGGAGTACGCAACAACAGCAAGCAAACTCAGGTTAAGGTCATGCCAATTGGATTAGCTGGTAAGAAAATCATTGTTGATGCAGGTCACGGAGATCAAGATCCAGGTGCCGTTGGTCCAACAAAATTAAAAGAAAAAGATGTAACATTAGACGTTTCAAGAAAATTAAAAGCAGAGCTTGAGCGCCAAGGAGCAATTGTTACCCTTACTCGAAGTGGTGATACGTTTTTAACTTTGGCACAGCGTGTTGCGATTGCAAACTCATCAGACAATGATGCCTTTATTAGCATTCATGCAAATGCTAGTGTGAGCACATCTGCACGAGGGACAGAAACATACTATAACACTGCCTATAACTTTAATGGCCCAAAAAGTAGTGTACTAGCTTCTTATATTCAAGATTCATTAGTTGATAGAATCAACACCTACGACCGTGGCACAAAAACAGCGAACTACTATGTACTAAAAAATAACGAACTACCAAGTGCATTAGTTGAATTAGCCTTTATCTCAAATCCAAACGAAGAGTCCATGCTAAAAAACGACATTACACGTGGACAAGCTGCCGTTGGAATTGCTGAAGGCCTTAAAAAATACTTCACTGGAGGAAACTAAGATGAAAAAGAAAAGTATGCTTGTGATCTCTTCTGTTTTTCTTACTGGATTTTTAGTAGGAAGCTACACTCCTACTCAAGTCGGCTCAGCTGCAAGCAATGTTGTGCTAGCAAGCGTTGAGTGGGTAACAAACCAAATTAATCCTCTTCAATCACGAGTAACGAAACTAGAAAGTGAAGTAGCCTCTCTAAAAAACGCCATTAAAGACGGCGGTGGCTCTGAGACAACTTTGCCTTCTAAAGTTTATGTAAGCAGCACATCTGCAACCGTTCATAAAGGAGCAACGAAAGATTACGCAGTTGTTGCTACGTTTATGAAAGGAAAAGAACTTTCTGTTATTGACGAACACGATGGTAGCACTGGTAAATGGTATCGCGTTGAATATGCAACGGGCAAATATGGCTGGATCTTTTCTGGTGATGTTTCTACAACAACAGTTGCAAAGCTCTCAACGGTAACAATCACAGCAACAGCAACCGTTCATAGAGGAGCAACAACAGATTATCGTTCAGTTGCTGTTCTACAAAAAGGGACAACCGTTAAATACGTAGGATCTTTTACGAACAACAACGGTGAACTTTGGTACAACGTTGAATTATCAAACGGTGTAAGAGGTTGGATTCAAGCAATCTATGGAGAGGTGAAATAATAGTATGGCTAAAAAAGTTCTATTAGGTGTTTTTCTGACACTTAGCCTACTATGGAATGCAGATGCCACTAATGCTGCATCAATTAAAACATATCCTAATCCCGTTGCTGTACAACTCGTTGATAGTTCAACTAGTACACTCAAACTACAAAGCATCTATGAATTAACGAATAAAGCAAACAACCAAAAAACTTACTTTTTACCGGGTCTTACTATAACGATTACCCGTTCACAAAGTAATGTAAACATTGACGCAGGTGCAGTTTCTTTTTCTTCAGCAAGTGGCTTTGAATTAAAAGAAGTGTACAACGTTGCCCAATATGCACGTTTCACCACAACAACTGATCTTAAAAGTGGAGCTACATCTGATTACCAGACGAGAAAGTCATTAACAAAGGCAGAAACAGCTGAATATATTGGAAGCTTCGTTAACAACAAAGGCGAAACATGGTTCAACGTTCAGGTTGCAGACGGAACAAAAGGCTGGGTCCCTGCTAAAACAACTTTGATTGACAAAAACACCGTTTCGCTGCCAACTATTGCATACGGTGCTAACGCTTATCGAGGCGGCATGTCTCTTCTGGCTAAAACAGCTGGTAAAGTAGCAATCGTCAATAATCTTGATCTAGAAGACTACTTAAAAGGTGTTGTACCAAATGAAATGCCCGCATCATGGCATAAAGAAGCTCTAAAAGCACAAGCAATTGTAGCGCGAAGCTATGCTGCTAACAGCATGTCTTTAAAAAATACAACTGCAAGCCAAGTGTACAAAGGCTACACATCTGAAGATGCTAGATCGAATCAGGCTGTTGAAGAAACAGCTGGTGTAATGGTGAAGTACAACGGAAAGCCAATTCAAACATTTTTCTACTCAACAAGTGGCGGCCGAACAGCAAATGTTGGTGATGTTTGGAACTCAAATCAAGCAAGCTTCCCATACTTGATTTCCGTTGATGATCCATACGAAAACTCACCACACAGCAACTGGCAAAATTCTTTTACATCAAGCATGATTTTAAACAGCTTCGGCTTAGATCCAGCAACAACAACGCTCTATGATATTAAAACAAATCCATCAGGAGCCAATGGCGAAATAACAAGCGTCACCATTAGCACTTCTGCTGGAGAAAAAACAGTCACAGGTAACGAGCTCACCATCCGTAAGCTCTTCCCAATCGAAGGAAGCTACGGCTTCTTAAAATCAAACTGGTTCACATTGGATGTAAATAAAGAATATACCGTTCAAACCGCTAGTGGCCAACAATCACAACTAAGTGTTTCTGGCCAACAAGTCATGACGGGCACAAACACAACATCAACCATCTCATCAACAGACGTTGCCATTCAAACAGCGAGTGGAACCATCACAAAAGAAGCTGACCCTGCCTCCATCACCGCAACAGGTAAAGGCTGGGGCCACCGTATCGGCATGAGCCAATACGGCGCCAAAGGCTTCGCCGAAAACAACTGGAAAGCCGTTGATATTGTGAAGCATTACTTCCCTAATACGGATGTTTCGAAGTAATGGTATATGAAAAGCATGGATCTTGTTTGATCCATGCTTTTTAGATTTATAGGAAATTCTGGGGATGTTAGATATATTTAGGGTGAAGACCATTTTACTTCTATCAATCTTCTAACTTGGTTTTCATTGCTTCTATGAAGAATATCTCACTTACATAACTCACCATAATGGTCTTCATCGCTCATATGAAGGCTATCTCACTCTCATTAATCACCTGACTTAGTCTTCATTGTTCATATGAAAGCTATCTCACTCTCATTAATCACACAACTTGGTCTTCATCGCTCATATGAAGAACATCTCACCCCAATAATTCACACAACTTGGTCTTCATCGCTCATATGAAGAACATCTCACTCCAATAATTCACATGACTTGGTCTTCATCGCTCATATGAAGAACATCTCACTCCAATAATTCACATGACTTGGTCTTCATCGCTCACATGAAGAACATCTCACTCCAATAATTCACATAACTTGGTCTTCATGGCTCATATGAAGAACATCTCACTCCAATAATTCACATGACTTGGTCTTCATGGCTCTTATGAAGGCTATCTCGCTCTCAGCAATTACCTAACTTAATCAACCTTGCTCATATAAAGACTATCTTGCTCCCATAAATCACCTAACTTGTTCTTTATCGCTCTTATTAAGACCATCTCTTACTATAAATGTTAATTCAATAATGTACGAAGGTGATTATATTAGAATGTACAGCGAAAAGGTGTCCCGATAGTCGGAAAATCAGGACATAATTATGGATGACTTGCTATTTTTTTCTCGATTGTACCAGTATCGGGACATATATCTGGATGTCTTGCTATTTTGTGTCTCGATAGTGCCAGTATCGGGACATATATCTGGATGTCTTGCTATTTTGTGTCTCGATAGTGCCAGTATCGGGACATATATCTGGATGACTTGCTATTTTGTGTCTCGATAGTGCCAGTATCGGGACATAATTTTGGATGACTTGCTTTTTTGTGTCTCGATAGTGCCAGTATCGGGACATATATCTGGATGACTTGCTATTTTGTGTCTCGATTGTACGAGTATCGGGACATATATCTGGATGACTTGCTATTTTGTGTCTCGATAGTGCCAGTATCGGGACATATATCTGGATGACTTGCTTTTTTGTGTCTCGATAGTACGAGTATTGAGACATAATTGTGGATGATATGCCATTTTTTGTCTCAATAGTACGAGTATCGGGACATATTTGTGGATGACTTGCTATTTTGTGTCTCGATTGTACCAGTATCGGGACATATTTGTGGATGATATGCCATTTTTTGTCTTAATTGTACCAGTATCAGGACATATATGTGGATGACTTGCTATTTTGTGTCCCAATAGTACGAGTATCGGGACATATTTGTGGATGACTTGCTATTTTGTGTCTCAATAGTACGAGTATCGGGACATATATGTGGATGACTTGCTATTTTGTGTCTCAATAGTACGAGTATCGGGACATAATTGTGGATGACTTGCTATTTTGTGTCTCGATTGTACGGGAATCGGGACATATATGTGGGTAACAAGCTATTATGTGTCTCGATACTACCAGTATCGGGACATAATTATCGATATCAAACCATTTTTTGTCTCGATACTACCAGTATCGAGACATAATTATCGATAACAAGCTATTTTTTGTCTCAATAGTTCCAGTATCGGGACATAATTGTGGATGACAAACTATATTATGTCTCAATAGCACCAGTATCGGGACATATATATGAATGACAAGCTAAATCATGTCTCAATTATGAGAGAATCGGTTAAAAAAGGACGACTCATCCCCCCACAATTCCCTTGTCCCCCCTAACATTAAAAACCCCATTCACCAAGTGAATAGGGCCACCCAAACAAAACCTCTATTACTCCTTCACCGACGTCCATTTCCCCGTCCTCTGACTAATAAACTCTAACAGCCTCAAGAAAATGAAAGGCGCAACCAAGACAATTAATATCGCAACCCATAACGTATTAAGAAGGAAATCTGTAAATCCACCTATTACCACCCTTGGTATGTTTACCGTGAAATACACAAACAAGGCAATGTACAATGGATTTTTTTGCAAACGAAGAAACGCAATATAAATCAATTGAATAAACACGCCAACATAAACGGTACCAAGTATTAATCCAATATATCCAAAGTTCGCAAAAGCTTCACCTGCGAATAAAGTGTTTAACACCCCTGCTGTTCCCTCTTCAACACGTTGTGGGAAGTAAACCTCCATCGCTAAACGAGCTGAACGTATTTGTTCAATATCGTAAAGGCCGATGATTGAAGATGGCAGGCTTTGTCCCATTAACAGCGGCATTTTATCAGAGAATAGCTCTAAATGCATGTAGTATCCAGCAATTTGCGTAAGAATTAAGCGACCGACCGGACCACGATTATAATCTAAAAATGCACTTGGATCGGACACACCTTGAATGACTACATATAAAACAATAATTCCACCGATGGCTATTGTCCCAAGAGCAATCACACGTGACCACGTAAGCTTAATCACTTGAAGGTAAAGCAGTAATAAAATAAACATTAATAGATAAAAGAAAATTGGTGCTTTTGACAAATCATAAATTTGAATAAACACTGAGCATGAAAATGTAATAAGAAAAAGTGCAATCCATTTCATTTTCATTGTTTTATAGCTATAAATAAACGTAATCATTGATAAAATCGGCGTTAGACCAATTGCAAAAATATTACGAATTAGTGTGTTTCCCTGAAAGCCTCGGGCAGCTTCAATACGAAGCTCTGCCAAATTGCTGCTTCCTAACAACAATTCAACAATTGGAATAGCCTCTAAATAATAGATTGTGTAGGCAATTGATAAAAGAGAAAGTCCTGTTAATCCTAGATACACAAGATACGTTAATTTATCTTGCTGAATGACTATAGGACTTTTCAAATAAGTATCAAATTCCTTTTCCGCTCGAAAACCAATCAAGTTTGACACAAAATACATCGACAATGGCAGCATCACCATGACAAAACAAATCGTATAAAAGCCAATCACACGATAACGATCGTCTGATAAGAGATTAATCATATAATGCTTATCAATGTCCAAGGCGATGAGTAAACTACCAATAAAGGAAGAAATAAATAATGAATAATAGAAGACAAGAGAAAGTAAATTTGGTTTTAATATGGACATCGTTCCTGCAGACTTTTTAAACAAATAAAAAGATAGAACAGCTACAATGAGCCAAATCGTGATATATAGCACTTGATTAGACCTCCAGCTTTGATGTTCTAAAATTGAAGCTTCTTTCGCCAATATTGTTGAAGGGACTAGATAACTACCTGCGAAAATAGCCTAACTGAGTTTTTCAAAATTCGGGAAATGACAGGCACCACCCCCTCCCCCATTCTACAAAAATCGGGAAGTGCCAGGCACCATCTCATCAAAAAAAGGGGCAACCATTAAGCGCCCCTCTTTCTTATTTGTCGCTTATCATTTTAACAATTTTTTCGGAGGTGTTTCCATCCCCAAATATTGGTGGGTAGTCAGAGTGACATGGTGCTTGAACTGCTTCTAAGATTTTATTTGTGTCTGCTCCAACTAGGATGTTTGCATCTTGATGTAATGTTTCAACCCACTCAGTTTCGTCACGAAGAGTCACACATGGAGTTTTCACAAAGTAAGCCTCTTTTTGTACACCGCCAGAGTCTGTTAAGATCTTTTTCGCATTTTTTTCTAAAGAAAGCATGTCCAGGTATCCGATTGGCTCAATAACCTTTAATCCTGGAATAGCGTCAAGATCAATACCAGAAGATTTTAGCTTGTTCTTTGTTCTTGGGTGAATTGGCCACACCTTTGTTCCTTCAACCTTGCTGAATGCATCAAGAATATTGTTCATACGCTCAGGATCTTCTGTGTTTTCAGCACGGTGAACTGTAATCAAGTAGAATTCTTTTTCTGTTAAACCCAGGTCGCTCATTAACGTTGATTTGTCCGCAATGTCTTGATTATACATAACCGCGTCATACATTACGTCTCCAACGTTAAACACGTTTTTCGTAATGTTTTCTTTTTCAAGGTTTTGAACAGCCGTGTCTGTTGGACAAAATAGAAATTCTGACACATGGTCTGTTAAAATTCGGTTTACTTCTTCAGGCATTTTTTTATTAAAGCTACGTAAGCCTGCTTCGATGTGAACAATTGGGATATGTAGTTTAGATGCAGCAAGTGCTCCTGCTAATGTTGAGTTAGTATCACCGTACACTAACACATAATCTGGCTCTTCTTTTAGGATAATTTCTTCGATGCTTGTTAGCATATTTGCCGTTTGAACACCGTGAGATCCTGACCCAACATTTAAGTGATAATCAGGCTTTGGAATGTTTAATTCCTCAAAAAAGATATCAGACATATTGGCATCATAATGCTGACCAGTATGAACAATGATTTCTGTATGTTGCTTTCTAATTTCACGAGAAACAGGACCTGCTTTAATAAATTGTGGTCTTGCCCCAAGTATCGTTACAATCTTCATATTATCAACCCTTTAAGTTATTAATATAATTTTTCACTAGAATCGAATTGATGTTATAGGGAGTATGATATTTGCTTCCCTTTACTTTAAATGATAGTGAATTAAGATATTGAACATAGTTACCCGTAATTCCGTACCATTCCATCGGATCTTTATGGTAACGGCTGTACAATTCTTTTTTATTATAAAGCTTCTTTAACAGAGGATAGAGTGCCCCATATTTGTTTTTATAAGAAGTCGTTTTTCCAACCGGATTGTTCGGCTTATCAAAGTAATCCGGATACATTTGATGCAAAGTATAATCATATATGTATTTCTTAAAACGTTGATCAACCGGTACCTTCAGGAAAAATTCTACAAGCAAGTCATCCCATAGCGGAATTTCCCAGCCCTGATGATAGAATTCGTATACTCTTAATGAGTTAATAATAAATTTCCCTTGTCGTTCCTTCCAATCCCAAAACTCAAACAATGCACTAGCTTCTTCACGATTTTCATAAGGCAGTCCCTGAAGTTGTTCAGCAATCGATGTAGAAACAGCTTTTGTAACTGAATCATCATTTGTCATCCATAAGCGATGGTGCTTTTTCATGATTTCCTGAACAATTTCGTCTACTGTGTAAGAGCGATCGATCATTAACTCATATGGGATATGACTTCCTGCTATAAAGTCTCCTGAATGACCAGGTATAAACACATATTCGTGATCTTTCGCTTCTAAGTTGTGTAGAAGGCTTTTCACTGCCGGCCAGTCTTGAATATGAGCGATTGATGATAGATTCGTTCCGAAATCTTGATAATTTCTCCACTCATCTGAATGATACCATTGAAACCAATCGTTTTTTGTATAAGGAAAAACTGACCAATCTAAGCCAAGACGGTTCGCAATTTCCTTACTCCGTACCGCTTCCTTACTTGTCGGAACACCATATGTAAAGGTCTTGATGTTTTTCACATCGTATTCCTTTAACAACAAAGCAATAATACGAGAATCATAACCCCCACTTAAAGGGATAATTACTTTTTTATCTTTTATACGCTTAACCATTTGATCAAACGTTTGATGAAAAAGCTGGGCCAGCTCATCGGCCGCTTCTGAAACATCCATTTCTCTTGGAGAATGGTAGTATCGGAAATACGTTTCTTGTGTGAGAGTTTTCCCGTTAAAAATAAGAAATTGACCAGCCTCAACCTGATACAATCCGTGATAAAGAGTACGGTTGCCTGCCGCATAGCCTGTTAAAAGAAATTCAGAAACCGATAGATCATGAAGCTCAGAATCAGCATCACTTGGTGAAACCTGATCTTTAATGATTAGTCGGTCATTTTTTTGTTGATAAAACAGAGGAATTGTTCTTTTACGATCAACCGCAGCAATTGTTTTCTCAGTATCATGATAAACAAGCGCAAACTCACCTTTGATTTTCTCAAAAAATTCCCGATGAAAGGAAAGTTGAATGAGTTCATCAAGAGAGTGACTCGTAAACAACTTATCTTGATAATAAAAGTATCCCCTAAAATATAATTCTTTATTGTCTATTTTTAACTGTGACCAGCTTTTTGAAAGAGTCAGGCTCACATTATTGATTTCCAAGTTAATCACCTAATTTGCTGTTTCGTGGATTGTTTTTTTTCTTAACTCTTTATCAACACGAGTAATAAGTAGGGTAACAAGATATACTCCCCATGCCAGAGCGATGTAAAGTGGAGATAATCCATTTTCCTGTACATAAACAATCCCGATCGTGCCGATAAGCATGATAAGAAAAATTAAAGACATTTTCCAGTAGGAAACTGGTACATAGTATATTTTTTGACTTTTGATAAAAATATAAATTACCGCTATGATATTTGACACTAAGAAAGCAACAACGACTCCCCATATTGAATACTTTGGAATCAACAGAAGATTTAATATAATATTCAAAACGGCTGCTGCCATAAATGCATACGAAATAATTTTTGTTTTCTTTTGAAAGAAAATTCCTACTGAAATAATTAAATAGTAGAAGTTTAAAAATGTTGCGGCCGCAAGCAGTGCTACATATTGATAAGCAGATTCATATCCATCTCCTAGCAATAAAATAACATATGGCATAATCGTTGCCACAACGAGTACCCCGACTGTACCCATGATTAAAATGATCAGGTACACTTTCGAAAAAAGCTCTTTACTATCAGGCTTGTCCTTTAATGACATCGAATAAGGTCTCCATGCCATTTGGATCCCACTTGTAACAAGAGTAATCAGAGCTGCAAATTTCGTCGCAACCCCATAGATCCCAACATCCTCAGCTGTTTTCATAAAAGCTAAAAAGAATGAGCTGGAGTTTAAAATCACCCAAAATGCGATTGAAGCTGGTACTAGTGGTAGTCCGTACTTCAATAAGTCCTTTAAAACCTCTTTATTAATCTTAAAATTGATCGCTTTAGCTAAAGGTCGAGCCAATAACAGGACAATTAGAACACCACTAATTATGCGCGCATAAATAATTCCTTCAACAGATTCTATGACCAGTTCAAGGAAAAGATAGGAGCCAATTGCGACCAATAGCATTTTCAAAACAGTGAGAATAACAACCTTTAGTGTTTTAAACTCATATCTTAACACCGTTAAAACTAGGGCTGATAGGGTATCTAATAGTAAAATTGCTATGCTCAAATATAATAAATAAAGTCCATTTTCTGATTTTAGTAAGGTGTCTGCAAAAAACGGACCTACTAGGACAACAACAAGAAAAAGAAGTAAAACCATAGCTAATCGTATATTTAATACATTTTGCACATATACTTTTCGCTTGTTTTCATCCTTCGTATCAAAATAATAAAAAGCTAACGCAGAATCTGTTCCTAGTATAACTAAAAACAGCAGCATCGAAGTCCATCGGTCAATAATATCAACTGGTGCATATTCTGCAGTAGTTAAAAAATGTGTGTAAACCGGCATCATAATGAATGCAATCATTTTCGTTCCTACATTCATTAATGCATAAAGGAGGGAATCCCCTCCTAAGCCTTTTAATTTCTGTAACACCTATAACAGCTCCCGTTCCTCAACCATTCGTACAGGTTTAGCCGGGAACCCTTTTACTACTGTTTTTTGTTCCGTATCTTTTGTGACCAATGCTCCTGCCGCAACAAACGTTTCTTCTTCGACAACAACGCCCGGTAAAAGGATGGAAGCTCCTCCTACACGTGCTGCACGTTTTACGACTGCTCCTTTAATTTTATCGAAGCGTTCTTCCGTACGTCCCATAAAGTTGTCATTTGTTGTTGTTACACAAGGTGCAATAAAGACGAAATCTTCAAGCGTTGTGTATGCTGTGATGTAAGCATTTGATTGAATTTTTACTCTGCGACCAATTTTCACATAGTTTTCAACCGTTACGCCTCTTCCAACAATACATTCTGGTCCGATTTCTACGTTTTCACGTACACTCGCTAAGTCCGCAACAAGTGTTGAAGAACCGATAGTTGAGCCAGCATAAAGCACTGCATTTGTACCGATAGTTACGTCATCTCCAAGTTGAAGAGGTGCAACAGCTCCTGAAAGCTTTACAGTTGATGTTTTCCCCGGTGAAGGCTGTTTTCCTAAGACTGCTCCGTCTGCAATACGAACATTATCACCAATCACTGTGCCATCATAAATCGTTACATGGTTACCGATTGTTACATTTTCACCGATCTTTACATTTTCGCCGATCACATTAAAGTGACCAAGTGTAACTGAATCATTCACAACTACTGTTGAATGGATACTATTCATACGATCCGCTCCCGTCTTTATTACAGTTTGATATATCTCTCTGGCTTTTTCTCAACATCTTTTAATGCATTACGAGTATCAAATACAACGCGGCTGCTGTTTGCAATCATTTCATAATCAAATGTTGTATGATCTGTTGCAATCAATACTAAGTCAGCTGAAGATAATAGATCTTCTGTTAAAGCAACTGTTTCAATTTGCTTATCAATTAAACGGAATGCTGGTACAAATGGGTCAACCACTTGATAGTCTGCACCCTCTTTGTCTAAAATCGTTAAAATATCTAAAACTGGTGATTCACGAACATCATCAATATCTTTCTTGTAAGCTACACCTAGAACCGCAACCTTCGCCCCACGAAGTGCTTTTCCATCATGATTTAGTATGCGCATCATGCGATCTACAACTAGTTCAGGCATTGAGTTATTAATTTCACCAGCAAGCTCGATTAAACGAGTGTGGTAGTTGTACTCACGTGCTTTCCATGTTAAGTAGAATGGATCGATTGGAATACAGTGACCGCCAAGACCAGGGCCTGGATAGAATGCCATAAAGCCGTATGGTTTTGTTTTTGCTGCATCGATCATTTCCCAAACGTCGATTCCCATTTTTTCACAAAGAATCGCCATTTCATTTGCTAACGCAATGTTGATGTGACGGAATGTGTTTTCAAAGATTTTCTCCATTTCCGCAACAGCTGGGCTTGATACTTCAAACACGTCTCCTTCAAGAACAGCCCGGTATAATGCAGAAGCAACCTTTGTACAATTTTCCGTTACCCCACCAACAACTTTTGGTGTGTTCTTTGTTTTAAAATGCTTGTTACCTGGATCAACACGTTCTGGAGAATACGCAACGAATACTGTGTCACCACATACTAAGCCTTTTTCTTCTAATGCCGGTACAACGATTTCTTCTGTAGTTCCAGGGTATGTTGTTGATTCTAAAACAACTAACATGCCTTCACGCGCATACTTTGCGATTTCTTTTGAAGAGCTTTCCACATAAGAAGTATCAGGCTGTTGATGGTGATCAAGTGGTGTTGGTACACAAATCGCCACAGCATCAACTTCTGTAATACGGTTATAATCTGTTGTTGCTTCAAGCATGCCAGATTTGATGATTTCTTCTAGATCCTCGTTCACAACGTCACCAATATAGTTTTGAGCGTTGTTTACTTGATCAACACGACTTTGTTGTACATCAAAACCGATCACTTTAAAGCCAGCTTTTGCTTTTTCAACCGCTAACGGTAAACCTACATATCCTAAACCAACAACTCCGACAACTGCTTGTTTATTTTCAATTTTTGCTAAAATCGAATCTAAATGAGACATTTCATTTTCACTCCTTATTGTAAAAAGACTTTCTTGCCTGTTTCCGCTGATTCTAAAAACGCTTCAATAAGCTTTACAGGTGCTAGTCCGTCTTTACCAGTTACCACTGGCTCTGTATTTGTTTCAACTGCACGAACCATATCCTCGATAATCCACTGATGACCAGGTTTGCCAAATGGATCTTCTTTAATAGTTTCGATTAGTTTGTTCTTTTCTTCTTCGTTTATATCACTTACATTTAATGTTTCGAAATAAATCGCGTTCGGCCCGCCTACTTTTACTGTGCCCGCTTCACCGAAAATTGATAGAGATTCTTCAAGATTTTTCGGATAAATCGTTGTTGCTGCCTCAATCACACCTAGAGCACCACTTTCAAATTCAACAACACCAACTGCTACATCTTCTGTTTCAATGTCACGAAGACGAGTTGCTGCCATTGCTTGAACCGATTTAACTGGGCCCATGAACCAAATTAACAGATCTAAATTATGTATAGCTTGGTTCATTAACACACCGCCGTCAAACTCCTTCGTTCCTCTCCAAGCAGCTTGATCATAGTACTCTTGACCGCGATTCCAACGAACCGTTGCATTCGCATGGCTCAGCTTACCAAACAAGCCTTTTGATTTAATATCTTGAAGAGCACGAATAGCTGGACGGAAGCGATTTGGGTGAACAACAGAAAGCTTGATATTCGCTTTTTCTGCAATCGCAATAATCTTCTCAGAATCACTGCTCGTTAACGCCATTGGCTTTTCCATAACAATGTGCTTGCCCTTAGCTGCAATGATTTCAGCAAGCTTAAAATGAAGTCCTGATGGCACACAAATATTTACAACATCAATATCTGTTTGCTGCTCAAGCATTTCATTTAAATCCGTATATACGTTACATAACTCTTTATATTCTTCAAGGCGCTGTTCATTTGTGTCACAAACCGCCACAAGGTTTGCACCTTCAGCATTATTAATCGCATCAATATGTTTTTGAGCAATAAACCCTGCCCCTACAATCGCAAAATTAATCATTTAGTGCCCTCCTAGCTTCACGGATGTATCTCCAAAGTAATAAAACAACTAACATTAGAAAAAAGCTCAGTGCAAATGATACAACTGCATTTTGAACTAGGTAATTGTCTGATTGAGTGATTGTTTCGCTAATAAATTCCGGTTCCTCAAATAATGCTAAGTCTGTTTCCATTCGCTTTCCAGATGTTTCATATTCAAAGACAATTTCACTCATTGTAGCAGCTGCTACTAATAGATCAGTATCTACTATTGCCTCATCCTCTACAGCTGTAATTGCATCAATGTACTTTGGTAATAGCTCTTCGTTTTCCTCAAGGCTTTTTTCGTATAATTTCACTGCATCATTTGTCAAATTGTACCTTAACTGATATTCAGCTTGTAAATCCTCGGTGTATGTTGTCACCAAGGAACTTAGCTTTTTATGTACGTCATCTTTGTTATCATCGATAACTTTAATTTGAACCTGCTTACTCTTAATTACTGAAAACTCCACATCAGTATCTGAATTGTCATCGAGGTATTTAGCTTCCATTAATAAAGGTTCTGTTAATTCACCCTTTTTAATGTCACCAGTAAAAAATATCGCCTTCCCAACATACTCCCGACTACTAAACATTGAAAATGCTGACACAATGAGACAAATTACTAATGGAATACCGATAAGCAGCCACTTTTTTCTCCAGAAAAACACTAGATTTTTATAAAACAGATATTCTTTTTTTTCGGACATTATATTTACCCTTTCTTTTGCATTGGATAAATGGAAAGAACCCGCCTCTTGGCGAGCTTCTTTCCAAAAGCATGTTTTCTCAAAAAGTCCTATAAAAGACTTTTATTGATAAAATTTCGTTACACACTCAACAACATATTGTTGTTGTTCTTCTGTTAATTCTGGGAACATTGGTAACGAAATGGCTTCCTTAGCCGCTTTTTCTGTAATTGGGAAGTCACCTTCTTTATATCCAAGATCCTTGAACACAGGTTGAAGGTGTAACGGCTGTGGATAGTAAATCATTGTTGAAACGCCTTGTTCTCCTAAGAACTTTTGAAGCTCATCACGTTTTTCAACTCGAATTGTATATTGATGGAACACATGGTAGTTCCCCTCAACTTCAACAGGAGTAACAATGTTGTCACCTAGTGAAGCTTTTAACAATTCAGTATAACGGTTCGCAATGTTTCTGCGCTTTTCGCTCCAATCATTTAAATGTGGGAATTTCACATTTAAGATCGCAGCCTGCATTTCATCTAAACGGCTGTTGTAGCCAAGAACATGATGATAATACTTTGGCTTACTTCCATGAACTCTGATCACGCGCATTTTTTCTGCAAGATCTTCATGCTTTGTTACAATCATCCCTGCATCGCCATATGCCCCAAGGTTTTTTGTAGGGAAAAAGCTATATGTAGCAGCGTCACTTAATTGACCAACTGTATTTCCTTTGTATGTAGCCCCAATTGCTTGAGCCGCGTCTTCAATCACGTATAAATTATGTTTTTTCGCAATTTCCATAATTGGATCCATGTCGGAGCTTTGACCATAAAGGTGAACCGGCATGATTGCTTTTGTTTTGTCGTTAATTTTCTCTTCAATCTTAGCAGGATCAATATTGAACGTAACAGGATCAATATCAACAAATACAGGAGTCGCATTGCATCTAGCAATCGCACCTGCTGTTGCAAAGAATGTAAATGGAGTTGTGATCACTTCATCACCAGCAGTAATTCCACTAGCCTGAAGTGCAATATGTAAAGCGTCACTACCATTTGCAACACCAATCCCGTAAGGAACATTACTATATGTAGCAACATCTTGCTCTAATTTTTTTACATTATCGCCTAAGATAAAGCGCGAAGATTTCATAACCTCATCTAATGTTTGAAGAATTTCATCACGTAGAGTCGCATATTGCTCTGAAAGATCGAGCATAGGTACTTTCATAAAAGAATCGTCTCCTTTATAACTAATAAAGATTTTACAATCTATGATATTCTACCACAATTTATGAGATAATTGTCACTAGCTGTCGTTTATTTCTAATTGTAATAATCGTAATGTTTGTAATTTAGACAATTTCTAGCGTAACCTCCCGAATAGTGTGTCCAGAAATCATCTTTTTAGTTTAAAAAAGAACAAATTGTTTAAACTAAACCCGGTTAATATTCGAAACATTTCCTCTAATTCCCTACCAATTAAAAGGAAGTAGTAGGAAAACTCTAAACTTGTTATGATATAATTATGGTCGAACATTAGAGAAAAATGGGGAATCAGACATGTCAGTTATGTTAAATCAATATACAAAATTAAAGTCTCGTTCTGAAATAAAAAAGTTAGAAAAACTAGTAAAACAAATTAACGCATTAGAAGCAGATTTACAAGCTTTAACTGATGAAGAGTTACGCGCTAAAACCGCTGACTTTCAAGAGGCCATTCAAAACGGTAAAACATTAAAAGACATTCGTGTTGAAGCTTTCGCCGTTGTAAAAGAAGCCGCGTCACGCGTCATTAATCAGCGCCACTATGACGTTCAGCTGTTAGGTGGACTCGTTTTAACAGACGGTAATATCGGGCAAATGCAAACAGGCGAAGGGAAAACATTAATGGCTTCTCTTCCAAGTTATTTATTCGCTCTTCAAGGAAAAGGCGTTCACGTCATCACTTCAAATGAATACTTAGCACAGCGTGATTTTGAGTTAATCGGACAAATTCATCAATTCCTTGGATTAAACGTTGGTTTAAATGTTGCTGATTTATCACCTGCTGAGAAAAAGGCTGCATATGATGCTGACATTACGTATGGAACTGGAACAGAGTTCGGTTTTGATTATTTACGTGATCATATGGTACTCAGTGAAGCTGACAAAGTTCAACGTGGTCATCATTTTGCCCTTATTGATGAAATTGATAACACATTAATTGATGAAGCAAGAACACCATTAGTGATTGCGAACAAATCGACCATTTCATCAGAGCTTTTCGCCATTTCGTCTATGCTCGTTAAATCTCTTAAAAAAGAAGAAGATTACGAATTGAATCTTTCGTACAGACAAGTTCACTTAACAGAGCAAGGCGCTGCTAAGATTGAAAAAGCTTTTGGAATTGATAACATTTATAGTGCAAACGACCAAGTGCTTTATCATTTCATTAATCAATCACTACAAGCACATTTTATCTTCAAAAAAGACCGTGATTATATTATTCGCGAAGGAAAAATCGAATTGGTGGACTCCTTTACAGGTCGTGTTATGGAAGGCAGAAGCTTAAGCTATGGTCTTCATCAAGCGATTGAAGCTAAAGAAGGCTTACAAATTAACGAAGAAAATATTACACAAGCGTCTGTTACGGTGCAAAACTATTTTAGAATGTACTCAACTCTTTGCGGAATGACAGGTAGCGCCCTTCCTGCTCAAAAAGAGTTTTTAGAAACGTACGGCATGGATGTTGTGAGTGTACCAACAAACCGTCCAAACCAACGTATTGACCAAGAAGACTTAATTTATAAGGACCTAGAGTCTAAATATAATAAAGTCGTACAACTGGTTAAAGAAATGAACGAAACAGGTCGACCAATTTTAATTGGGACAACCTCGATCGAGCAATCAGAAACCATCTCAGAATTGTTAACAAAAGAACATGTGAAACACCAGCTGCTTAATGCAAAAAGTGCTGAAGAAGAAGCGAAAATGATCTCTATTGCTGGTCAAAGAGGCATGATCACAATCGCAACAAATATGGCTGGTCGTGGAACAGATATCCTTCTAGGTGAAGGTGTTGCTGAGCTTGGTGGCCTTTATATTCTTGGTACAGAACGACACGAAAGCCTACGAATTGATATGCAGCTAAGAGGTCGTGCCGGTCGACAAGGTGACCTAGGTTCAACGCAATTTATTTTGTCATTAGAAGATCACCTAATGAATCAATTTGACGATGAAGAGCTTGAGAAATATAAGAAAAAAATTAAAACAAACGAAGAAGGTTTGATTCTTAGTCCAAATCCTTTGAAATTTGTTACAACAGTTCAAGAAACAGTTGAAAACAGTCATTACTCATCAAGAATTCATTTATTAAAGCTTGATGATGTACTCGATCAACAGCGTAAAGTAACTTATAGTAAACGCAATGAATTGCTTAACACATCAGATATTACTGAGCAATTTGAAAGCGAATTGAACGAATATCTTGATTACCTTGTTAAGACGACTGTAACAAATGATATTGACCTAAAAGATGACAAACTTGAATTTTTCATCTATCAAATCAATGAGTTATTTGGATTAACACTAAACAAAAATGAACTTGTTGATCTTGAAGAAGATGAATTACGTGAGCTAATCCAGCCGACTGCAAATGAATTCTTAGCTTCTCTAACAGAGCTATTAGAAGACGAAACAGTGAAAAATCAGGTAAGAAATATTATGATCAAAACATTAGATCAAATGTGGCTTGAGCATATGGAACGCATCGAAAGCCTAAAAGAAGGCATTCACTTACGTGGCTATGCCCAAGAAGATCCGTATCGTTTATTTACGATGGAAGGCTTCGAGCTTTTCAACGAAAGCACGACAAGCTTCCAATACAATATGGCAACAAAAGTATATGCGTTCAAAAAAAGTATAGAAAAGGAGGATGAGTAACGTGACAACAACTGAAACTGTTGAAACAACATTATCCATTCATCCTGACTGGGATTTAAGCAAGCAAGAATATTACGTTTATCAATTTCATCACAATCAACTAGATTTGCTAAAAGAAAACCAAATTTCGATTACAGGAATTAAACTAGAAGAATTTGATGACTTGATTTATGTCACAGCATTTATTCGTAATACCCTTCCTAAAGGAATTAAGTTTGAGCTATTAGATTTATTAATTCTCAACAAAGACAAACAGGCCGTTGCCAGAGAAACGTTCGACATGGAAAAATTCGGAGAGCTTCCTGCAAACAGCTGCCGCCCTTGGTCATTTGTTTTTGAAAAATCTAGCTGGAACAATGAAGAAGGAATCTCCTTAGAAGACTGGCAAATTGCCTTCGAACTGAAAAAGAAACCAAACGCTATCCATCAGCTAGACCTAGAACAAAGCTGGGAAGAAAACCTATCAAAAGAACGCAAAGAGCATTTCAAACAGCTTGTTGCAAAAATGCCTCCTCTTAAGCAAAACGAAGTGAACATTATGGGGCTTGAAGCAAAATTCAACGATGAACAAAATCTTGTTGTTACCCTTCTTATTCGAAACGGCAGCTTAAAGAACATTCATCTTGAACAGCTTCCACTTGTGGTTGAGGATGCTAACAAAGAAGTTGTCGCAAAAGGTGTGTTTACACTAAATAAATTAGAAGTAAAAGCAAACACAAGTAAGCCTTGGACATTTATCTTCCCAAGGGATTTGATAGTAAATCATCAGCCTGATTTATCTAAGTGGAAGGTGTATCCTTTGACTGGAGAGCAGAAGGCGGAATAGCTTGAGAGAAGAGCTTGGATTTTATGATCCAAGTTCTTTTTTTATTTTTATAGCAAATTTAATAGAAGGAAGAATTTCATATCTTTTCTCTTAATATACAAAAAACCCCACAGAAAATTTCTTCTGTGGGGTTTTATTCCTCTTAATGCGGGGAATAGTTTACTAAGCCTTTATCATTCGGTAGGTAGTATCCGCCACCGACATATAAACGGTCACCATCGATTGAATAAACTCTAGCACGTTCGCCTGGTTGAATGACTTTGTGAATAGAGCCATCTGGCGCATACATGTTTACCGGCTTTTTAGCTGTCGCAAAACCTTTGTAAAGTAGGACAGAACCATCATTTTTCAGAACCTGTAATCCGGTTTCTTCAGATCCGCCAACGTAGACATATTGGCTATCATAATCATATACTCTTAGATTATGACCTGGTCCGTAGGTTGTTCCTTGTTCTGTTAATTTACCATCTTTCAAAACAAATAGCTTAATATTTTCTCTTGTGTTAGCTCGAGCAATCATCACAACCATGTTTGGATCATAACGTTTAATATAGTAGTCTCCACCAACGTTATAGTAATCACCCATGGCACCGAATAGCTTAATCATTTCACCTTTTACAAGTGTAGGGTTTCCTTCATTCGTTTCGGTAATAGTGAACGTACCATCTTTATTATCTCTTAACAAAGGAACATCATCACGAATGATCACTCTACCAACCGGCTGACGATGATTTGTCGGGAACGTTGCATGAGGAACTGTAAGTGTTGCTGGTTCCATTCCCTGTAAATTCGATGTTGCCATATAACCTTCTTTACCATTAACACTTACTTTAAAGAAGGAAAAGAAGTTTGCTGAACTAGTAGACTCATATGGTCCAGCTAAGATTTTCACTTTACTTAGCGGCTCAATTTTGTCAGTAATAGAGGAACCAACTGTATCATGGTAGTCACGAAGGTTTGATACACCGTTAGCCAAACTGCTTTTAGATGTATAAACTACATCTCCAGCTTCCATGGCCTGTACAGAAGGTGTGTTCCAGCTATCAATATTATATTGAAGCTTTGTAAACTGTAATGTTCCATCACTCTTATAAGACGTTTCGATTTTAGGTGTTGCTGTAATTTTCACGCCCGTATTATCTCTTCTAAGATAATCAAAAACCTTTTCTTGATAAGGCTCAGCATGTTCATTTGGGTCGTTACGTTTTGATAGTCCGTTATAAGCCCAAACTGCAAAGTACCAATGCTCAATTTTCGAACGGTCATGATCATTGATTTTCGGGATGAAGTTATAACCCCATTTTTCGTTCAGGATTTGAGCACCTATTTTAATGTTGTACTCTGTATCCGTAAGTAGCCTTTCCTTACTAATCTGTTTATCTGCTAATTCTTGGTCAGATAAAGTGATTTGCATCATTCCGATTCCGCCGTCATCACTGACAATCGGATTACCGTTACTGTCAAATTGTTTCATGCCTGTTTCGCTATAAGCAATGGCCTTTAAAATTTCAGGAGGTATATTATATTGTTTCGCTACCTCAACAATTAATTCTTTTTTCTTTTGATACGATAACTCATCGTACGCTGCTTCTACTGATGATAGATTAATAGAACTTAAAACAAGCGTGACGATCATCAATAGGCTTAGACTAAGCTTACGCATGCCAGATTCCTCCCCTATTAGTTCGATAGAATGATCTCTTCAACAGCCTTCTTTCGTTCTTCTAGCTGTGTTCTTATTTCATTAAGGCTTTGGTAAGATCCTGCATGAAGTGTATTACCATAGGCTTTAATTTCATTCGCTCGTTTTTCTAGTCTATCATACTTTTCCAGTAGATTACCAGCTTCATCTAAATTTCCAGCTTCTACTGTTTGTTCAATTGTATCTAGTAAACCGTACATAGATACCTCGTAGATTACTGTTTCTTTAGCAATTTTAGCTGGTGTGATTGATTCATTGTTAAATCGCTTACGAAGCTCTGAACCGTATAAACGACTGAATACTGTTTCGCTTTTCTTTATATTTGATGAATGCTGATGATATAAATTAACTGATTCGTCTGTTAAGCTTTGATTTGTAATCATTGTGTCTGTTAACTGTTTTGTGCTTCCTGCTAGATTCGAAGAAAGGTTAACCGAATCTATTACATGAGCTGTTCTTAGTACATATTCTTTTGCTGCTCCACTATCAGCTTGCTTACGAATTTCGTTATATGTTGATAACACGTCTTGATTATGTGTTGTTGTGTCTGAAGTCAAAAAATGCTGTGAAGTTGTTTGCCAAAGCTGCTTTGCTTCTGCATCAACAGAGTTTAAATAAGTAGACAGCCCTTCCAGACGTTTGGCACCAAGATATCTAGTATTCCAATATGATTCGTCTAGCTTACTTACTGAAATACCTTTAGATGATGAGGCATGAACAAACTCACTATTACCAATATATATACCAGCATGTGATGCACCCGGCTTATATGTAGTAAAAAAGACAAGATCTCCAACTTCAGGTTTACTTACCTTTGTAAGATTGCTTGAGGCATACATATCTGCGGCGGTTCTAGGTACTGAATATCCATATTCTTTTAACACATAATTAATATATCCAGAGCAATCAAAACCACTTGGAGTTATTCCACCAAAAAGATAAGGAACTCCTAAATATTTCTTACTCTCTTGGATAAATTGCTGTTCATTTATTGTAGAATCCGCGAAGGCCTTAGAATGCGCTATCAAAAATACAAACGAACATAACATTAAAATGAATAAGTGCTTCTTCATAACAATCACCTCTCTAAATGTACCTCTTTATTCTAACAAGCATATTGTCTCTGTTACGTTACAGTAACGTTAAATTTGTCGCTTTATATTACAGTTTCTTTACAAATTGAAATAAAGTTCGACAATTCCCCCTTTAATTGATCTCATTTTTCGATTAAAAACAGAGAAAAACCCACAAATTTACAATTAATTTGTGGGTTTTTGATGTCGTTTATTGAATAGAATATGTTTCTTGTAACAATTGTTTGATAGCTTCATTTAAAAGAGTAGAAACCTTCTCATTAAAAAGTTGCTGCTTTTCATTTACTAGTGCTAGTTTCTGCTCATCACTTTGTCCTGCTTCAATCTCTGCCTGCAGAACAAGGATTTCTTCACCTAGTAGAACTGCTTCTTTAAATGTGCTTAACTCAGAAAGCTTACTAATGGCTTCATCATATAATACTTTGGATTCAGCATCTAAAGATGTTTCATCAATTAACGTTATTTGTTCTTCAGCATGATGAATTGAATCAAGTAAGCTTAAATCACTGCTGATCGTTGTTAAGCTTTCGTAATCAGTATATAACTGTTCAATTTCTTGGAAGAAAACAGCTTCATCAATTCCTACAATTTTTTTATATTGCTGAATTAATGATTCTCTTAAAGTAACAAGCTGTTCCTCAATTTCCGGATGATCAGGATATTTACCAGGATATAATTTATTACCCGCTTCCTTAATTTGAACAGAACGATCTTCTAAGCGTTCTAATACAGCGAATCTCTCTTCAATCTGTTCAAATTGCTCGTTATTTAGTTCTTTCTCAATAATGTTCAATAGGTTATATCGAGAAACTTCGTAAATAACTGATTCTCTAGCAATTTTACTTGGACTAATATACTTATCTCGGGTTAATTGACGATATTGACTACCATAAACACTACTCATCACTTGTTCAGCTTTGTTAATGCTTGATGACATCGCATTATACTGAGCAACAAAGTTATCATCAATTTTATTTTGATTAATTAGTGTTGTAAAACGACCTTTTTGCTCTAAAAGCTGATCTCCTACATAAACCGCATCTATAAATCTAGCTGCATCTAGCTTACGACTCTTCGCTTCCACAATGTATTGTGATAGGAAGTCACGATCACTCTTTGTTAAACCAGTAAGCGATTGTTCAGCTGTTTTTATTAAACTACCAGTCTTATTGTATAGAGAGATAAATGAAGTGCTAGCCTTAATATCTGCCGTAGTTTTAAGATTGCTTGTGTGATAAGGGCTTAGTGACTTACTAGCTAAAAATGCATCGTTTACTTTTTTCGTTGCTGCTGCCTTTACTGGGTTATATTTTGTTAAAAATAACTTATGACCTTCGTTTGCAGCGTAAAGACCAATTGTTTTGTTTTCGCTCCAAATACTTGAGAAATAAGAAAGTGGTACACTTGTTTCACCTACATAAGGTGAAATTTCAATCGTAAACGCAGGGCGTTTGTAATGAGAGATAAACCAATCTGTAAGTCCTCCACCAGATTGATATCCTTTAGGGTAAATAAGGGAATAGCCCGTTGTTTTTCCAATTGATTTTGCCAAAGCATGATCTCGATCGTACCATGAACCAGTTTGATGAAAATCCCAATATAAGATTTCACCACTACTATGATAACTTACAACCATTTCTGGTTTTGTTTTATTCGTAAAGTCGACCATTGTAATGGTTTCTTTAGCGTAATTAGCTCTTGGGCCCGGGTAGTTTTTAAAATAGGGACGTCCGGGACTACAACAAATGTTATTCCAATCAGCATCATACTGTCTGTTCAAATCTATTCCTTTAGCATTCGCTTTCCATCTTCGGAAATCCATACTACCATCATTCATTTTAATAATTGCTGCATGATCTGAGCTAGGAAATTTCTTTAAACCAAATTGCTGCAAAGTAACACCATCTGGGTTAACCATTGGAACAAACCATATAGTCGAGTTGTTTAAAACGGATCTAACATTATATCCATGATAAGAAGAACCATTTTTATAGGCATTCGCATATTGATCAATCATGTTCATATTGACCATGGTTGTCATCCATTCCCGGGCATGGTGAGAACCGTTCACCTGAACAACCGAAGTTCCCTTTCCTAGTGAGACCGCATAGATGTTTCGACCATACTCACTTTTCCCAATCACTTTATATGAAATTAAATCAGGATAAGCTTGTGCAAGTTCCTTAATGTCCTGCTCCATGATTTCGTACGTATAAACTTTATTATTGCTCACATAAGAAGCAGCAGACGTGCTTTCTGGAAGTGCGAACAATACTACTAACGTGAATAAAAAGAAAAAAGTACATAATTGCTTCGTCCTCAACCTTAGATCCTCCTCATGACCTCGTAATCTATAACCTTACTAATCATACCAAATTTCGACATTGTCGTGAGGATTTTTTCAAAAAATGTCATTTCCTTTTTCTGCTTTGATTTACTAGATTTTATTTGGTATATTTTTCTTTGATAGAGCGGATTTTTCTGCAGAATTCGACTTCCCCCAAAAATAAAGGTTATAATTTTTTCCATTTTTTCAAAAGCTAATTTAATCGAGATAACAGGAAGATATACTTCAAGGAGATTTTTTACATGACTAAATCGAGGATCTTTTATTTTGATAATTTACGAATTGTCGCAACCTTTGCAGTTGTACTTTTACATGCCGCTGCCCCTATTTTATATAAGTTCCAAACTGTTACAAGCACTACCTGGTGGACAGGGAATATTTATGATTCTTTAACAAGATGGTGTGTACCAATCTTCTTTATGCTAAGTGGCGCTCTATTGCTCAATCCCGATAGAACGGATAAGCCAATGATCTTTATCCGTAAACGCATTAGTAAAGTAATTATCCCCTTACTTGGTTGGAGCACGTTTTATTTAATTGTTCAGATTAATCGAGAGGTCATTATTAATGATCCTTTCATGATTACAAAGGCTTTTTTTGAGAATGATGTGTATTATCATCTTTGGTTTTTATATGTGATTATTGCCATTTACCTCATTCTCCCTGTTTTAAAAGTTTATATTGCTGGTGCAAGTCAGAAAAATCTACAATATTACTTACTGCTTTGCTTTATCGTGACAAGTGTATTTAGTTATATTAGTAAATTTCATGAAATTACCGTTGATATAAAGGTTGAAGCTGCAACTGGTTATATTGGCTATTTTCTTTTAGGCTATTACCTGCATCGATATGGATTATCGAAAATCACAAAAATAGTGATGTATCTACTCGCAATCGTCGCTAGCATCGTGATCATTCGCGGCACCTATGACTTAACAGTTCAAAACGAAGGCTTCTTTGATGGATTTTTCTATCATTATTTAAATATGCCTGTTGTATTTCTATCCATTGCAGTGTTTATATTCTTCCAGGACTTTAAGTTCGATTTAAGCCGGTTCTTTTTATTTTCAATCATTAATAAAACAAGCTTAGGAATTTATCTTTTGCACCCATATATTTTCCTACTTCTTTTGGAAAACTACGATATTCACGCTCATACCGTGCGTGCCTGGGCTGGCATTCCGATATTGGCGACATTCACACTACTTGTAAGTATGATTGTTGTGATGATTCTTCAGAAGATACCGGTTGTGAAAAGGTTTGTGCCGTAAAAGAGGACTGTCGAGGTGAAACTAACGGGTTCGATTCTGAAGTACAAAATACTAATTAACATTGCTTCTCGTACAATAAATTGCACTTGATTTAAAATTTAGCAAGTTAATCAACACAGTAAAATGCTTGGAGACATATATACTCCAAGCATTTTTTATATCAACATAAACATCCAATTAAGTCAATTTTCAAATCTTCAAGAATTGCCGAGAAATAAGATACTAAAATAAGCGGAAAAATTCCTCTTAAAAAGAAAATATCATGAAATCTAGCTCAAATAGACGGAAAGATTCCGCTTATTGGATTAAAAAAGGCGAAAATGGACCATTTTACTTTGCTTAACCGGAAAAATTCCGCTTATATCCCCCAACCGAGCTCCATTCTTCAGTCTAACCGGAAAAACTCCGTTTATTTAAACTCTCAGTTACTTTTTATCACTGATAGTTAAATATATTTTTTGAACACCAACCAATTGGGATGCGAATTTTCATGGTGACAAAAGCTTATGTCACCATGTTAGTTTAAGACTTTTCAAGTCAACTTTACCCCTATAAAAATAGAGTCGACATCTGTCAGCTCTAATTCTTTATAAAATAAAAATCCTCTTTCCGATCAACTACAAAATATCCGTTCCCAAGATCCACTTTTCCATTTCCGATGCTCTTCACATAATATAAATTACCCTTTTTCAGCGTACTGTGCCTCGCTCCATTTGGAGCATATAACACAATATCTTTTTTAGGTTTTACGTATCCCATTAGGTAGAAGCTCTTTTTGTCAGCCTTAATGGTATAACCGCCACCAACTTCATATTTTTGATCGTTATAGGAATACACTTTAATCGCTTCGCCCTTTTGCAGCATGCGATAAACATTTCCGTTAGGATCATATAATGGTGTTGGCTCTTTAATTAACGCCCTACCAATGTAAGCAATGGTTTTTCCTTCTTGATGTCTAACGTAATACTCTCCGCCAACATTATAGTAATGACCTGAAACACCGAATACCTTGAGTTGTTCTCCTTTTGTTAAGCCACGATAATAAGTGAAGGTATTGTCACTGTTTTTGCGGTATAACCCAAGTCCATCTCGACGGATAATCACACGTGCCGAAGGATGGTCGTGATCAACCGGTAGCGTAAGGTTCGGAATCAACATATCATTCAACTCATACGTAAACGTGCTAACATCACTTGTAGCTGTTCCACTAACAACAGCTGCTTTAATTGTTGTTGATTCATAGATTGGAATAGAATTCACATATGAAAGACCATTCACACTAGAAGGTGTTGATCCATCAAGAGTGTAAACAATTCGTTTATTTGATGTTGATGATAATTTAACCTCAAACGGTTGAGTATATTTCCCTGATGGAACTGTAGCTGTTGGACTTACTAATGGAACATTTTGATTAGTAGATATCACACTTAGTTGATATGGTGTTGACGACCAACGGTTATGATAGTCCGAAATAATCACATAATAGGTGCCAGGTGAAGCGAGAAATGAGTATGATTCTGCTTTTCCTAGGCCGTATTCATCAATATAATCGACCATTTCAAGGGTAGAGCCTTCCAGCTTTTCAATATCGATGCTTAAATCAAGCTCATTCGACATTCCTGTAAGGTTGATATCAACATCTGTATTCGAATCCACATGAAACACATACACATCATAATCATATGGAAAATTCATCTTTTCCGAATGATATTCATAGTACCCAATATCAAAAGCACCTTCTGTTGTACCAGAAACTTCTTCTTCGACTGGAAGTGATGTAGTTAAGGTTTTATACATATTTGGTATTCCATATCCATAATCTTTCTTCCAGCTTCCGTTTGCCCCTAATTCGAGAAGCCATTCAACCTCTCTTGGAGTTAAATCTGGACGTTCACTTAACAATAGGGATGCCATTCCAGCAACAACTGGTGCTGAAAAAGATGTCCCACTTACTACCGAATAACCACCTTCTGAATGAAGTGAATACATGTCCTCACCTGGTGCTGCAAGGTCAATCCACTCACCACGATTTGAAAAATAAGCAAGAGCTTTACTTTGATCTGTAGCAGCTACACTGATAACTGGTAGATATGTGGCTGGATACATCGGCTCTCTGCTTGTATCATTACCCGCTGCACCAATCAGAGTAATCCCTTGCTCAAAAGCTTCCCATAGTGCTTCATTTTCAATATCAGAATAATAATAGCTTCCATAACTCATATTAATAATGTCTGCACCTTGTTCAATTGCATAATGGATTCCTTTAATTTGATTCTCAACTGTTGAGTGGCCCTCACGATCACTAACCTTCACCGGAATGATTTTAACATTTTGATTAATTCCCGCTATTCCCGTTCTATTGTTGGATATAGCTGCGATTGTTCCAGCTACACTCGTCCCATGACCATGATCATCAGCTGGATCAGAATCATTATTCACAAAGTCATAACCATTAAGCACTTTACCCTTCAGATCCTCATGGCCTTTGCTCACACCCGTATCTAGTACCGCAACTTTCACTTCATTTCTAAACGAAAATGAATTCCAGGACTTAGGAAAATCAAGGGCTGGAATATACCATTGATTTGAATAGTAATAGTCATTCGGAGTAGCGCTCATTTCCACTTTATAGTTAGGCTCTGCATTCTCGACACCATTCAATTCTTTTACTTTTAATAAAGTATTCTCGTAATCTAGTTCATTAGGAATCTTAAATGTATAGAGAGTCGTATTTGAGCTTGATAAATCAGTTGTTTCAACTAACTCTAGACCTAAGGAATGGAACTCAGATAAATCTACGTTTCCTTGAATAATCATTTCACGATTTTCAACAGCATCTTCGTTAATTGATTGTTCTTGCTGATTGCCTTTCAATGGCTTTGTTTTCGTCATAAATTCATCTGTAACCTCAGATGGCGTTTCTTCGGCAGAGGCATGAAAATGAACTGGAGTAATAATCATAAGAATAATGGCAAAAAATCCGACTAGTTTCCTCATAGCTGCCTCCCTTTATTAAAAGATAATAGAAAGACTGACCCAAACCAGGTCAGTCTTTATATGACTTAACTCTTACTGTATTCCATACTACTTTTATCATACAAGATGTAATACCCGTTTCCAATCTCTAATTTATTTCCATCTGTATTGGAGATAAACAGCTCTTCACCTGCTGATAAAGTAAGAACAGGTTCTTCTTCACCATATTTGTAAAGCTCCGTATCACCCAGTAGCTTGACTGCACCAGTAAAATAGGTCACTTCTGCGGATTTAGCAATCGTATAACCATTACCAACATCATACTTTTCATTATCATAGTTAAACACCTTAATTTCTTCTCCAGGGAGCATCATTCTAAATGGCTCGCCGGTAGGAGTATAAATTTGAGTCGGTATACTCGTAAACACTCTACCAATATAGGCAGATGTTTTTGAAGCCTCATGATAAATATAATAGCCGCCACCAGTATGATAATATTGGCCTTCTAAACCGTATACTCTAAATGCTTGCTTAGATTGTAGGTTTTTATACGGCACCATATTTCCTGCTACCTTTTTATAAAGAACAACAGGTTTTTTCGTATAAACACGCGCAATTGGGAATGGTGATTCAGTTACTGTGACATGTGGCAGTTGAATTTGCGTCGGCTCAATCGCCTTGTCATTCGTTAACTTAGATTGCTTCACTCTCCACAAGTTAGCTCCACTATTAAAGTATAAGTAGCCATCATTACCTTTAGCTAATGTATTTACATCACCTTGTCTAAAAATCTTAATCGAAAAATTAGTAAGACTTACCTTAAATAGTGTATTTTGAACAGTTCCATATAAATAACCATCTTCACCATCAATTAATGATTCATTCTTCCCCATTCCTAATACACTCTCAGGAATGATCGGATAAATATCAATTCGTTCTGGTTCAACTTCAGGTTCAGGCTTGGAATCTGTTTCCGGATTTGTTTCTGTATCTTCCTCAGTATCTGTTTCAGTATCTTCTTCCGTTTCCGGCTCAGGCTCTGGGGCAGACTCTACTCGTGGATAATACACAATAAACTTATTATCAACGATTCCAAATATCTTCCCATCTTCATCCCATTTTAATGCAGAAACCATGATGCTGTATCCGTTAGAAATTGATACTTCTTCAGCTGTATAAGTCTCTTGATTTAAGTCGATTTTAAAAATACTCGCACTATCCTCGGTTTTTACACCTGTGCCATCATAAACAGACGTACCAGCATATAAAATATTCTTTTCTTTATCATATGTAGCTGATACAACACTTTGTCCTTCTTTTAATACGATTTGGTCTATGATTTCTTGATTTTTCGTATCATAAATCGTCACTAAACCTGAATGTTCTCCTCGTTTTGGAACAGAGCCGATGAATAAACGGTTGTTTTCATCATCTGCGACAAGAGCTGATGGACGAGATTGACCATCACTTGATAATGAAAGAATTTTTTTCGGATTCGTTCCTTTACTCCATACTTCAGTTGGATCATATTCGTAAATATCGCCATTAGGATATGTTCCAAAATATAGCTTTCCGTTGGATTCAGTGATTCCTTCTACTTGTCCAATTCCACTAAAGGTTTGATTCATGGCGATAGACGGAGTATATCTAGATAAATAGCCAGAAATAAACCCTGAGCTATAAATATCGCCTGTTGAACTACTTCCGATTCGAAAAATTTCAACAAACTGTGGTGGAAGCTTTAATACAGTTAATGAGAACCGATCAGTTTGATAATTATAGTCATAAAATTTACCGAGATTTCCTGCCAATCCAATTACTTTACCTTCATCCGGAATGATATCTAGTGACACAGCACTGGATCCGTTTAAATCTGATTGGATTTCTTTACTCGATTTTGATACATAGTTGTATTCGTATAAAGATCCTTTTAAGCTGTAAAATACAGTTGTCGCATTTGCCTTCTTTTGTGAAACCCCTCTAGAATCAGCCTTAAACTGATTTACCATTTCATCTGTTTCAAGATCATAATGAAGGATCTCATTTGTTCCTTCCATCTTTGCGAACAACTGTCCGTCTACGATATCAAGATCATAAACAGATGAGCTAGATTTTGTATAGTCTTCTAAAAGATTTGTTTTTTCATTTGTAATTAAGTTCCACTTAATCAGTGCTGCAGGTGATCCAACTCCTACATATAAGGTATCCTCAGCTTCATCATAAACAACGCTTCTCGCATATTGTCTACCTTGCATTACTGTGCCAAAATCTTTAAAGCCTTCTTCTTGATTGTAAGAAAATACTCGACCACCATAAGAAGTAACACCAAATAATCGATCATTTTTCTCATCGTAATTCAAATCCCAAATAACAGTGTCCGAATTCGTAGTTGCCTTACCAAGGTCTTCTAGGTTATTCGTTAGTAAATCATATTTGTACACATGTTCATTTGGAGTTGTTCCAATGTAAACCTGTCCGTCAGAAGTTGCTTCAATTGACCAAGCAGCCTTTGCTCCTTCAAGTTCCTTTAAATCAATCACTTTCTTTGTTTGATAATCTACTACCGCTACTTTTGCAGGCTCTCCTTGTAACAGAGCTACATAATACGTTTTCCCTTGAACGGTAACACTTTTTCCTCTAATTACATTTAAATACTCTACTTTAGGACCCAAATTCTCGAAATTTGACTCCTCAGAATTCGAGGCAGCTTGTCCCTTAATAGATGGTATAATGAAGCTTATACACATGATTAACAAACCCAAATAAATAACTCTCCTAAAATTAAACAAAATCTCCTACTCCTCGACGAAATTTGATAGTCTCTTTCTACCTTTTATTCTATGTGACTTTCCTAATATTTTAAAGGGATTTATTGTTAAACTTTATGGAACATTTTGTTAATAGTTATGTTAATTAACGTTTTTTTCTAAATAAATTTTATATAAAAACCATAATAAACCCTTGATTTTTCTAGAAGTCCTTATTTTTTTCCCCACTGAAAAATAAAGAAAAAACTTTCTTAATAAATTGTGAAAAAACAGCATAATTTTCCCTGAAATGTGGTAAAATAGTCTTTGTTCCCGTGGTTTCATAAATATGGTAGTATTCCATATTGTTGGACGGCTTTCCATAATTATGACATCATTTTCGTTTTACTATAGGGTTTGGATTTTTCTTTTAGACAAGTGTATGATTAACATAAAGGCCTCCAAGTGGAGGTCTTTATGTTGATACCTATTTTTCATCTTAATGTCTCACAAACGAAGCTAAATTCCGATCAATTTTTATATAATATCCTCCACCAACGTAAAATCTGTCACCATCAATACTGTAAACTCGGATATATTCATCAGGACGAATTTGTCTGTGTACCGCCCCATTCGGTTTATATAAAGTTAGATAGCTTTTTGGCTTTAAAAACCCCTCATAAAATAACACATTGTCAGTTGGTTTGATATAATAGCCCCCACCAACATTATACTTATTTTCATCATAGGAAAATACCTTTATTGCTTCCCCTTTTTCTAAGTACCGATAAAACGTACCATCCGGCTTATATAACACTTCCCGATTCTTTATCAATAACCGCCCAATGTGAAGACTCATTCGGTCTGTTTTTTCTATATAATATCCACCGCCAACATCATATTTATTTCCTTGAGCGCCAAACACATTAATCACTTCGCCTTTTTTGAGCAGCTTATAATTAAAATAGGAACCATTTGGCTGCTTTTTTAGTAGCTGTGTATCTTCCTTTAAGTACAGCCTTCCAATAATCTGGCCATGGTTTGTCGGAAGAGTTGTATTTGGAATAATGATCGGTGTATTTTCTTCGTTAGGAACCAAATAAAGAAGTTGTCCGATATAAATAACATCTGTCGTTAACGAGTTGTACTCCTTTAGCTGTGTAACTGTTAATCCAAACTTTTTGGCAATACTAGATAATGTATCTCCTCCACGGACAACGTAGGTTGTGCTATCCCCTGCTGGCTCCTCCACAGCTGGACTTTGATCACTATCGACTGTTGTAGTATGGGTTGTTAACCAAGCTCGATAATTCTCCCATATACTCGGGTCCTCTTGCCCTAGACTCCAGCTTCCTGTTCCCTTTAAACCATACTTATGAACTAAATTCACTTTTGCTTGAATGGACCTTTCATTTTCATACCAAAGATGATAAGTACCAGCGGTTAATGTTCTTCCCGCCACCGTCATAATTGGATCTGTTGATTTTACTTCAAAAGTCATCATCGGTGACTGACTTTTTGTATCATAGGTTGTAGTTGTTTTATATTTACTTGTAATTTCACTTACCCTGCTATTTGATAGTCCATAGCCTCCATAACTTTCTCCTTGCTTCCAGTAACGACCGTAAAAAGGAATTCCAAGCACAATTTTTTCTGGAGAAACCTCTTCACCTAATGCATACTTAATCGAGTTTTCTACAAACGAAAGACTTGCGACAGGACCCTCAGGACTTCCCTGAAAGCTTTCATCATAGGCCATTATCATAATATAGCTGGAGTATTGGGCTAGCTGTTTATAATCATAGGAGCCGTGCCAGCCTTTATTCCACCCATAAGGATTGGCCGCTACTGCAACAGAAACCTCCTTATCTGCAGGTATCTTCTCTCTTAGTAGTCGAACTAAGTCGGTATAATTGTCCCGATCAACATCTGTTACATTTTCTATATCAACCTGAACTCCATCTAAATTGTAAGTAACGATTGCATCTGCAATTTGTTGAGACAGCTGTTCACGATTAGCTAATGCTGTTCTCCCTAATGTCCGATCCCAGTGATTACTTAAGAATGGCACAACCTTAATCCCACGATTATGCATTTCGTTTACAAATGTTTTATCAACTTGAGATGTTAATTTTAATGAGCCATCACTATTCAAATCAAAATAGCTTGGAGAAACAAGATTAAGGTTTCCACCCGTGCGATCAATCTGACTTATGTAGCTTTTGGTATTCCCAAAGTACAAATATGTCATATTAAAATCAGCAACATGTGCCGAAGCTTTTTGCGTCGTATGAAGAGAAAAAGCTGAAACAAGTACAACTCCTGCTACAACCTTTACTGTCGCATGTTTAATATCCGGAAAACGTTTTTGAATATATTCCTTTGCCGTTGCATGTAAATCATCTATTTTCCCTTTAAATCCTAATTCACTAGAAAACTCTGTTGAAAAAGAATCTAAATAAAGAGTAATCACAACTTCATTGTCCGTCGTTATGATTTTATGTCGTTCAAATAATTCCATGGATGACACTCCCACTGACAGATATTATTGATTAGCCTGTACAATATCTCTTATTTTATGAATAAAAAACACCTTGTATTTGTAAGGAATACAAGGTGTTTTACTAAATCATATTAAAGGGAGTACTTCCACAAACTAACTCCATCATGAAAATAAATCGTTCCATCTGGAGATTGAATCACTTGTTTTACATCTCGTTTTTGACGTAAATAGGTGAGTCTATGATTTTTCGGATTCATTTTGAAGATCGTTCCTTCGACAACTCCGTAGAGGTATCCGTCTTTTCCTATTAATAAGGAACCATTTGGTGAATGACCTGAAACATCGTTCACAATTTTCTTGCTGAACACGACACCTTTAGCAGGATGGTAAGCATAAAGAATTTCATCTGCTAATCCCCAAATCATTCCGTCATTTGCCACAGCAAGAGCTGAATAAAAACGGATATTTTTAAATGGCATCTTTAATATAACAGGGGCTGCATTTGCATTATTCGCAGCAACTGTAAACAATGTTGCGTTCGTTTTAGCAGGATCTACATTTGGTTTTCCAAAAATAGATGTTCCTCCATAGATTTTTCCCTGGGATTTTGAATATGATAATGACACAATGCTCTGATCTTTAATCAGCTGATTTTTAACTGTGGCTTTATTCGAACCAACATCAAGAATCGCTAACGCTCCACCACTATACCCTGAACGTGGTGTTGTTCCGATATATAATTTATTTGTATTCGGAAGATGAAGAACAGCACTTGGTCGATCTTGCCCATATCCACTTAAATTAAGAAGCTCTCTAGATGTACCAGTAGATCGGTTGTACTCAATCATCTTCGCTTGCGGATAAACACCCAAATACATCTTATCGTTAATATAAGCAGAGCCTTCTACCTGACCAGTTGTTCCTTTTACCTCGGTTTTCTTCGTGCTCGGTGAATAAATACCAAGACTACCATTTAAAAATCCACTGCTAAACACATTTCCCTGACCATCAGAACCAATATGATGTAATTCAATCGGTTGGGCAGGTAGAGTCATTAAATCATGTTGAAATTGCTGACTGTCTAAATCATACGTAAAATAACGCTCATTACTACCTAATTTGCCCACAAGTGTATCGTTATCGATAAAATCAAAGGAAACAATTGTACCCGGAACCTTACGATCTACCAAAAGCTTACGTTCCTTCGTTGTTAAGTTAAACGAATAGATCGAATTTTGATAGCCATAGTACACAACATTTCCTCTAGGCGATTTCGCGGATACACCAAAAGAGTCTGCTGCAAATTCACCAAGATATTTCCTTGAATTCACGTCATAGTATAAAATCTTTCCGCTTGGATTTACCTTCACAAACAAAAGATTGTCAACAACATCTAAAGCTTGAATGTTCTTTTCATTTTTATAAGCACTCGGTAAGAGCAGCTCTTTTTTTCTCGTTTTCACATTAAGTGCAACAAGCTCTGCCGGAGAACCTAAGCCAACAAAGAGATAATCATTGTCTCCATAAGCAACACTCTTCGCATCCTTTTTACCTGAAAGAATCGTGCCGTAATCATAAAAGCCTTTGCCATCAACAAATTTAAAGGCCTTTCCTTCATTTGAAGTAACACCATAAAACGCATTGCTTGAGCTTGAATAATCAAGATCCCAAATAACCGTGTTATTTTCTGTTGTAGCTTTTCCAATTTTCGTAAGCTGTTTTTTGTTCACATCGTATTTGTATAATAATTCGTTTGGTGTGGTTCCGATGAAAAACGTACCTGCAGGACCTTCTTTAATTGACCAGCCTGCCGTTGTGTTCGCAAGAGGTTCTACGTCAACTAGTTCTTTTGTATAAAGATTTGTTACAGCTAACGTCGCCGGAAGTCCTTGTAGAACAGATAGCATAAGGTGTTCTCCATTTGAGCTCGTGCCAAACGTTGCAACTGATACATTAATATTTGTTAATTGAGGACCTAACTTTTGAACAAGATTCGTATTTTTTACTCGATTTTCCGTTTTCGTTAAAAACGTTGTAACGGAAGCCGGCAGTTGTGCATAGCCTCCAGCTTTTTTAATATCAACGGCTCTTTTCTTTAAACGCTCTAATTTCTTTAAATCACTTGTTGCTTTTTGTCCATTCCCATCAAAGTAAGATCTTTCGATGATATCCAATAATCTAATTTGTGATACTTCATAAATCACTCGTTCTTTTGTTATTTTTGATGGCTTTACATATTTGTTAAGTAGCTTTGAACGAGTAGAGCTCCCGGATACCTTACCAATTGCCCGCTCCGTTTTGGTGATATATGCTGTGAAATCGTTATAAAGCATATCAATTGTTTCCAGGTCACCTTTGTTGATAGCTGCCTCCATATTGGCGCGCCTTTGCAGCAGCATACTCCCTACATTTTCAGCATCTTTAAGTGCAGTATTTGCTGCATGTGTTGGATACGAGAATGAAAAAAGTGATAGAAATAAAATAATAGATAGTAGTGCTTTTGCTGTTCGCATGTTTACCTCCTACATTTACTACAATGTGTCCCTTTTTTTCTAATAATAGGATAATTATACTATTACACTATTTAGGTTTCTATCGTTTTATGTTGAAAAGGTGCAAACCCATAAAAAATAACAGAGAGCGTCTTTGCTCTCTGTTACATCTATTATCTATAGGAATCTAATAAAGCCACCATCGCCTCATAATTTTCATAATCAGCAGAAGGCATATCAAAAACAGTTAAACCACTTCCATCAACAAGTGTTGTATCTGCTCCGTTTTCAAGTAGGACTCTAGCTGTTTCAACATGATTATAAGAAGCAGCCCACATAAGTGCAGTTTGTCCCATTTGATCTTGTGCATTAAAATCGGCACCAGAATTAATCAAAAGTTGAGTAATTTCCGGTCTTTCATGACCAGCTGCATACATTAACGGTGTACGCTGGAACACATTATCATCGACATTCACATAGCTCGCATCAAAATGGTTGTCTAAGAAATATTGAACAATCTCAATATTGTTGCCAATAATCGCACTGCCCATTGCATCTTGTCCATGTATATTCGTTTGTAATGGATCGGCTCCGTGATCAATTAGTAATTTAACAATATCCACATTTGAATACTCAGCAGCATATTGAAGAACAAGCATGTCCGAATTAATCGTGTTATCTGTTACAACAAGTTCATTTAAGTTAAATGTGTTCTCAGTAAGAAGAGTTTGAACAGTCGTTGTGTCACTATTTGAAATGGCTGACCAAAGTTCATTAACAGCATCACCCGTGTCTACTGGAAGCTCTCCTCCATTAACCAACAAGTTAAGATAATCAGTTAACCCAAATTCCATATTCCTTAAATACTCTTCAATTGCTACAAGCTCTGCATAACCACCGGTAGCTTTGATTTCGACTGCTCTATTTTTTAATCTTTCAAGTTTAGCAAATTCTTTTTGTGCTTTTTCTGTATCAGAATTTAAATACAAGTCATCAGAAATCATATTTAATAAACGATATTGGGAAATTTCATAAATTGTGCGTTCAATTTCCATTTTTACGGGTAGTACATAGAATTCATCAAGCTCAGCACGGTATGCTTTTCCTGCTACCTTCCCAATTTTTTGTTGAGTTAGCTTCATTTGCTTTGTTAGGTTGTTGTATAGTTCGTTTGCCATGTCAATATCTTCATAATAATCAATAGCATCACTATATTCGTAAAGAAGTTCACTTAAATAAAAGCCTTGTAAATCAGCTTCCCAATATCTTAAGTCCTGGTCAATAACCGCTGGCAATGCTGCATAACCACCGGCTTGTTTAATTGCTACTGCGCGTTGTTTTAACCGCTCAAGCTTCGCCGTGTTTCTTTCAACTTTTCCAAATTCATAATTAAAAATATTTTCTATAATAACATCCATTAATCGAGATTGAGACACCTCATAGATCGTACGCTCAACAGCTATTTTTGCGGGAACTAAGTATGTTTGTGCTAACCTTTCACGATTCGAAGCTCCTGATACCTTTCCGATCTTAATCTCTAGCTGACGAATTTCACTTGTTAACGTATCATAAAACATGTCAATCGTAATAAGCTCACCTTTATTAATAGCATTGTTATAAATTGATAGAATCGCATTTAACGATCTACCTTGCTCCACAGCTGCATCATAGTTGGTATGACTTTGAGCTGCTAAGGCAGTTGTTTCAGTTGCTAATGGACTAATAGGGCTTACAAGTAAACCTACGGATAAAGCAATAATCGGTAATTTTTTCAACAGACGATCTCCTCTACGGTAAAAATAAATAATAGATTACTTCGTCATTTTATCATGCAAGCACTACTTTAGAATTAGGATTTCATTCCCATTTATCTACTAGATCCTTTCCTAAGCAACTTTAAATATTTTCATTTTATGGTAATATATTCATAGGTTTATTGAATTATATTTCATAGGAGGATTCAACCATTGAAAAAAGCACTATTTCTTTTAACAGCTATTTTCACTCTTATTTTCAGTGCCAACATCACTCATGCAGCTGCAAAAGATGATGCAAAAGCACTTGGTCAAGGACTTCTGAAAAAGCTGTCATCATTTGAACAAACAATTAACGCTGGTGATATTGAGGACATACATAATCAATATGATGCTATGTCAAATGAAATTAAAAAAACGGAAAGAGCCATTGGAAAGGTTTCTGGAAAATCTAACCGAGATCAATTGAACAATACCTATGTGCGTCCCGCAAAAATTGCGAGAGAACGTGTGATCTATGAGGTTTCTCAATACCGTTTATTACTCATTATCGAAAAGCAATATATTGAAGGCCAACTCGATAAAGTGCAAAGCAATTTAGAAAAGTTAGAGCGCCTAAAGAAAAGAGCCGTTGAAATTAAAGAAGCGGGCGGATATAAAGCTGTTCCCGAAACAATCACTAACACCTTAACAGAGTGGGAAAGCAACATTGAATCTGAACTAAACACTAGCAACCCTGAAGACGGTTGGAAAGCCTCATTTACTGGTGAACCATTATTTGAAGGAAATGTTCAAGACGACGGCAGCCTACTTTATGGAAATTATAATATTGTTGATGAAGTCTACAAGGCAGATATTATGTCTTTTGATGAGAATGGAACAAAAAAGAATCTTTGGACTGTAAAAGATCACCGAGTTGAACTAGGCGGCACAAAGAAGGACCCGCGAATTGTGACAATTAACTATACAAAGGGAGCTGTTACTTCCTACACAACCGATGGAAAAAAAGAATGGACTTATTCAGTAAATCAAAGCATGGAATTTGAAGATTTCTACCTAATTGGCGAAAACGGAACAGTTTACTTAGTTGTAAAAGATAAAATTCATGCTGTTTCATCTAGCGGTAAGCTTCTATATTCACTCTCTAAGCCGACTGGTGCCTGGGATATGAAACTAGGACCAAATGGATCAGTTTATGTGATAAATATCGACATAAACAATTGGAAAGATAGCACGCTAACAAAGTATTCGAATACAGGAAATGAAGAGTGGACTAACAGTCTAGCGATTGACAACCCAGAGATCAATTACATTAACCATTTTGAGCTACTGAAAGTTGATCATAATGTGTATGTAAATATCATTTATGGTGGAGATGATTATTTCTCTTCAATAGATACCCTTTATTCTTTTAATCCTGAGGGCGAAAAGAACTGGGAAGCAAATGATATTGGGTATGTATATGATTTACGTGAATATGGACTAAGCACTTTAATCTTAACTGGTTCACACTATTATTCTTTAGATGCTAATGGAAATATTCAAAAAGAGATTGAGATTATCCCTGACTTTTCGGATGACTATATTCACAGCAGCTTCTTCAGTTCTACTAACCAGCTTTATATGAATACTAGTGAATATATCGCAAGCATCACACCGAATGGCCAATTCAGTTGGCAATCAAATATTCCTTATACAGAGTGGGCATCTCTTTATCCACTTAATAACAAGATTCTATTTACTCCATTTGATGATAATAAAGCTTATGTTTATTCAAATAATGGAGACAAATTAGGAATATATAATTTGGGTTATACAGGTGGGTATATAAGATTATCAGCTGAAAATCCAAATACAAACACAATCTTCTTAACGCAAAGTGAGTATATTGAAAGTCTTGATCAAATTAAAACAACATTACATGCGTTAAAGTATTAGTTGATTATTATGGTAAGATTATAGAAAGAGGAAGGAACAGCTACATGGCTGTTTCTTTTTCTTATGTAGTTTACGGAAGGTGCGTCTAATGGTATTTATCATTTATCTTTTTTTATTGTTATCTCTCATAAGCTTCGGGCTTTACCCTAGTGAGTTAATGTACAAATATTCCCTCGTACTGTTTGCTTTCGTAGGGATTTATTTACTCATTCGTTTCATACGTCATCAACCTATTTATATTCCTCTATGGTTATTGCCGATACCTCTTTTATACTTGTTTACTCTGTTCTTTGGTGTTGAATCTGTTCAGGGGACCTTGGATCAATTTCTAGTTTGGAGTACGGTTATTGCTTTTGGCGTGTTAGTTATTCACCTAAAAAACCCCAGTCAGCAACTACCACTAATCCTTACTGCTCTAAGCTGGACAATGATTATAGGAACCTATTTTATTTTAATAAAAATCATTTCGTTTCCACATTTTATTTTACCTTTATCTAAGGAACTTTCCGGACTTGGTGAGCGCCTTGGAGGATTTTTGCAATACCCAAATGCTTTTGCATCCTTTCTTGCTGCCATCATTTTGTTTCATCTTGTCCAAGCTATGAAGGAGTCAAAAAAACATCTTTACTTCCTTCATAGTTTCATTGTCCTGCCGGCATGGCCTTTGTTTTTATTAACAGAGTCTCGAGGGGCATGGCTTCTATTTGCCGCAGTATGGGTGATGTCATTTTATGTTGTATCAGCAAATCGGCATGTACAATATTTTCTTTTATCCTCCTTTATGATTTCAGGTGGAACTCTTCTTTATATGTTATTTACGTTAAGTGGTACGATTAAAATTACATTTTTATCGATAATTTCACTGATGTTCTTAGGTATCATTGTTTGGATTGGAGACAGATTTAAAGTTTTAGAGAAAGTACCTAACCTTAAGAACCGTCATATCTTTCCACTAGCCCTAATAGTCTTTATCGTTTTAACAGTGAGTGACCTTTATTGGAAAGGATTGTTTTACAGAATCTTACCTGACTCCTTACAACGTCGTTTAGGATTTGATGTTGGTACGTTTTCAGAGCGAGTACTGTATTGGAAGGATTCGCTGGAACATTGGGAGCAATTTACCTGGATAGGACTTGGCGGAAAAGCCTGGCAGCTGTTCATGTATCGTATTCAATCTTCTCCGTATTTAACAAGTGAAGTTCATAATAGCTTTTTAAATATATGGATTGAAATTGGGATCGTTGGACTGATCTATGTTTGTATTATTTTAATTAAAGTTGGCTATCGTTTATTGCGTAGTCATGCAGCGGCGTTTCCTGCTTTTCTCTTTTTATTAATACACGGAATGTTGGAGTTTACTTTTTCCTATCCTTTCTTTTTACTTTTTCTGTTGTGTCTTTTAGTCACTCCAAAGAAGTTGGAGCTATCTTCTTTAAAAAACAAAATTGCGATATCAAGCACATTTATCCTTCTTGTTAGTAGTGCCTTGTTATCCTATCAATTTCTGAATGCCGATTCAGCGTATAAAGCAGCAAACAGTTCATTGACTAGAGAAGAAGCACAGCAATGGATTCTAAAGGCTATCGATAAAAACGCATGGGAAACTGATTATGTCCGCTTTGCCGTGGAAAATGAGTTGGTAATCGGAGATAAGAAATTAAGACTACTGGAACAGTCATTACAATATGAACCAAATCATGCTTGGTTGCTTTATCAAGCTGGTAAGGCTGCGGAAGAAACTGGAGATTTTAAGAAAGCAGAGGATTATTATGAGCTTTCTAAAGAGAATAACCGCTATCCTAATAGAAGGAATTGATTAAGGGAAAAGCTTTGTAGGAGAAAGATCCCACAAAGCTTTTTCTTTATATCTTAGTGTTTTGCATAAGATACTTTGCTATCTGCTTGAACGTAGTATCCGCCACCTACATGGATTTGATCTCCATCTACACTATAAACACGGTACATGTTACCTTTTTTAAGTGTTTTTTCAGCCTTACCATCTTTCATTAAAGAAGTATCAGCTTTAATAGTAACAAAACCAACATAGAATACTACTTTTGAATTATCATGCTTAACAGTATAGCCGCCACCTACGTCATACACACCGTCTTCTGAGCTAAATACGCGAATGCCTTCGCCAGCTTTTAACGTACGGAATACATCACCATTAGGCTTATACATAGTTGTGTCATTCTTAATTAAGATACGACCAATATGTTTACCTGTTTCTGGCTTTTCTTCATTGTCATCACCAGGTACATAGTTTTCTTCAAGAAGATCAAAGATAATTTTTGCTTGATCTGTATTGTCGATTAATCCAGCAAAACGCTCGCTTTGTGGACCATATGCATATACAGGTACATCTTCACCAGTGTGTCCACCAGTAGTCCAACCAGTAACAGAATGGTCATCTACGATTGCTTCAATTGCATTATCGATAGCTGTACCGTTTTTCGCAACAGCTGCATCTTTCACAGCCTGAATTTCTTCTTTAGTGATCTTGCTGTAGAAATCAGCTGCAATGTACTTTTTCATGATTCCTTCAACATCAGCTTTGTCGCCAGCAGCAAAGATTTCAGCTGCAATGAAGTCAGGAGTTTTTGAGAATGCTTTAATTGGTGCTACGTGGAAGTTATAGTCTCCATTTGGAGCAGCTTTTGTATTAGAACCTAGAGATAAACCACCAGTAGCATGGTCAGCAGTTGTAACAACTAATGTATGACCATCTTTTTCAGCAAAGTCGATTGCTGCTTTAAATGCTCTTTCGAAATCTTCCATTTCACTCATTGTGCCAACAACATCATTGTCATGCTCAGCCCAGTCGATTTGGCTTCCTTCAACCATTAAGAAGAAACCATCTTCATCTTTGCTTAAACGCTCGATTGCTGTTTCAGTCATTTCTTCTAAAGAAGGAATGCTGTCAGGACGGTCGATCATCTTTGGAAGACCACCATCAGCGAATAATCCTAAGATTTGCTCGCTATCATCGTTCATAAGCTCTTCTTTTGTTGATACAGTTGTATAACCTGCATCCGCGAATTCTCCTACAAGGTCACGCTTATCTTTACGAATATCAGCTGAGAAGTTTTTTAATCCTCCGCCAAGAAGAACGTCTAATTTATGTTGGCCATTTATTAGCTCATCAAAGTAGTCATCAGCGATTGCATCCATGTTTTTACGGCTCTCATCATGTGCACCATAAGCAGCTGGTGTAGCATGTGTAATCTCAGAAGTTGCAACTAAACCAGTTGCTTTCCCCATTTCTTTTGATTGCTCAAGAACTGTTTCGTATGGGTTTTTGTCGGCGTCCATACCGATTGCATTGTTATACGTTTTGATCCCTGATGCCATTGCTGTTGCTGCAGATGCAGAGTCAGTAATGTTTTGGGCAGGATCATCAGGATATGTAGTTTGCATACCTACTAAATACTTGTCGAATTCCGTTGGTTCCATTTCTTTTGTTTTCGGATTATTCTTCATGTAGCGGTGTGCCGCAACTGTAGATGGACCCATACCATCACCAATTAAAAAGATAACGTTTTTAATTTCTGGATCGCCTTTACTTTTCGCACTAGAAACAGTTGTGTTTGATGTTGCCCCAATAACACCCGCAATTGCTACTGAAGATAGAATTGTAACCGGGACTAATTTCTTGAAAAGATCTTTACTTTTCATTGCTCATCCTCCTACTAGTTATCATAAATACTAGTATTATATTAATAGAGTTTTGTTAACCAAGTGTTTATCTAATGTAAATTGTCGTAAAAATTATGTAAAAAATGTAAAAACATTGTCAAAACGTTGTTTACATTTTTCCATTGTGGGGAAGTTTGATTGTTTTTGATGAAAGTTTGCTATAATTCTAGTAACTCTATGAAAAGGTGGGAGTAAGGATGTTGATGCTAAGGAGAACCTTGTTACTAGTTATCCTGTTTTTTTGCTTCTCACAAGTACAGGCTTATGCTGGTTCCTGGGAAGTTCCATATAAAGATGCATTAAACGTAGCTAATCAATTAAAACAGAAGCAAGCAGCATTTGATAAAGCAATCAATCAAGGGAATATCGAGGTAGTTGATTCTTTATATGATGATTTTTCTGCTATGATCGGAAAAACAGAAAGAGCTATAGGAAAGGTTCCGCGCAGTTCAAAGCGGGAGTATTTGTTGAACGAATTTGTAAGACCAGCCAAAATTTCAAGAGAACGTGTCATTTATGAAGTATCACAGCTTCGTTTGCTAGAGCAAATCGATGCAAATGTGAAAAAAGGAAGCTTTAATGAAGCAAAAAGTTTACTAGCAAAGCTTGATCGTTTAAAGAAGAGAGCTGTTGAAATTAAGGATGCAGGTGGATATGCTTCGCTGCCTGTTGCTGTAAATAGCTATCTTGCAAACTATGAAAATACCTTAAGAAATCAAATTGAAACAGGTAGTGTACCGAGCCTTTATTCTTCTATTTATAATGGAATCTCTAGTATAAAACCTGAAATTAATGTTGGAAGTTTTTCAAAGGATTCAGCTGTTGTTTTTGAAACATTTAATTCTGTACTTCAAGATCATCCAGAGCTTTTTTATTTTAGCTATAAAGGGAGTTTGTTCTGGTCTGATGGCAGGTTTGAAATTAAGTATCTTTACTCTACGAGTACGATATTATCGATGAAGAGTCAGTTAGAGCAAAAGGCAAATCAGATTCTGGCTCAAACCATTACTCCTGGTATGACAGAGTACGAAAAGGTGAAAGCCATTCATGATTACCTAGTTTTGAACATGGCATATGATTATGATAATTATCTGCGAGGCTCTCTACCTGAAGACTCTTATAATGTGTATGGAGCACTTATAAAAGGGACAGCTGTTTGTGAGGGTTACACTGAAGCTATGATTTATTTGTTAAGTAAGTTGAATATTGAAACGAAGTATGTAACAGGTACAGCTAACGGTGGGGCTCATGCATGGAATAAAGTGAAGATTGATGGTGCGTGGTATAACGTCGACGCTACTTGGAATGATCCTGTTCCGGATAAGAAAGGGTATGTGCGTTATGATTACTTCCTGGTGACGGATAGTGAATTGGCGAAGGATCATAAGTGGGACAATGCTGGATTTCCGAAGGCGACGGATGGGCAGTATATGAAATAGGTGGTTTTTAGAATGGCGGGCAGTCCAATTTTTGTGAGATTGGGCTGTTTTTGTTTTGTGTGAGACTGTTAGAACTTATGGGGAAGGTGTTTTGTCGTTCATCTCCTTTATGAACGACAGTTTCTTCTTTTTTTGGTAGCGTTTTGTCGTTCATCTCCTTTATAAACGACAGTTTCTTCTTTTTTTGGTAGCGTTTTGTCGTTCACCTCCTTTATGAACGACAGTTTCCCCTTTTTTTGGTAGCGTTTTGTCGTTCATCTCCTTTATGAACGACAGTTTCCTCTTTTTTGGGTAGCGTTTTGTCGTTCATCTCCTTTATGAACGACAGTTTCCCCTTTTTTTGGTGAGCGTTTTGTCGTTCATCTCCTTTATGAACGACAGGTTCTTCTTTTTTTGGTAGCGTTTTGTCGTTCATCTCCTTTATGAACGACAGTTTCCTCTTTTTTTGGTAGCGTTTTGTCGTTCATCTCCTTTATGAACGACAGTTTCCTCTTTTTTTGGTAGCGTTTTGTCGTTCATCTCCTTTATGAACGACAGTTTCCCATTTTTTGGTAGCGTTTTGTCGTTCATCTCCTTTATGAACGACAGTTTCCTCTTTTTTGGTAGCGTTTTGTCGTTCATCTCCTTTATGAACGACAGTTTCCTCTTTTTTTGGTAGCGTTTTGTCGTTCATCTCCTTTATGAACGACAGTTTCCCCTTTTTTTGGTAGCGTTTTGTCGTTCATCTCCTTTATGAACGACAGTTTCCTCTTTTTTGGATTGTGGTTTGTCGTTCATCATCTAATGAAAACCAATTTCCCCAATTTTAACTCTCACCTTGGTCTTCATCTCCCACATGAAGACCATCTCACCCTTATTCCAGCACTACCTTGGTCTTCATCTCCCACATGAAGACCATCTCACCCTTATTCCAACACCACCTTGGTCTTCATCTTCCTTATGATGACCATCTCATCCTTATTCCAACACCACCTTGGTCTTCATCTTCCTCATAAAGACCACCTCCCCCCATTTCCACCACCACTTTTATCTTCACCCAACTTAAGAAGACCCTCCACCACCACTCTGGTCTTCATCTGCTAAAAAACAACTACTTCCCTTCCTCCCATTAAACAAAAAACGCCCAGGCCACCACAAGGCCTGAGCATTCCCTCAAAATCTAATTACTGTTCCTCATCCGAATCACTCGTCACCACCGACGAACCGCCATTCAAAAACGCATCCAACGCCGCTTTATTCTCTTCCATATCAATTTCCAATACAGAACCTGCGTGAGAATAACTTTTACTTGTATACGAGCCTTCAACCGGAATTGTCATTGTCTCAATGTCCTCAGGTGTGTTTAAAACAAAGTCTTTTAAAATCCCAATTACTTCAGCACCATCAACATTTGTTTCAATATATGGCTGTACCGTTCCAATTAATTTAGGAAGCTTCGTAACACCATTTACACTAATTAATTCGTCTTTTAAAGCATTAATTACTTTCTGTTGACGTTCAACTCGTCCAAAGTCACCTTTCGCATCCGCGCGGTATCGTGCATAACCAAGCAGCTCTGCTCCATCAAGCATTTGCACACCAGGCTCTAAGCTGACACCGATGTTTTTGGACATGCTTTGTTCAACGTCCATCTCGATTCCTTCTGGTGCAAGTGTATCGACAACCTGCTGGAAGCCTTTGAAGTCAACAAGTGCATAATAATGAAGATCGATTCCAAAGTTTTCTTGAATTGTTTTCCTTAATAATTCAGGGCCACCTAAGAAGTAAGCTGTGTTTACTTTATAGTTTTTGTAATCCGGTATTTCAACATACGTATCACGCATGATCGATACAAGCTTGGCTGTTCCTTCTTTTGTATCATATTGAGCAATCATGATTGTATCAGTACGCGACTTTTCTTCCCCTCGAGAATCAATCCCGAGTAACAGAACATTGATTTTTCCTAACTTATCGACTGCTGCTCCGTCAAAGTCAGTAGCAGCATTTTTATCAAAGCCCTCACCTGCTGCCTGCAGGCCAGTGTAATATTGATAAAAAATATAACCAGCAAAACCAAGTATAAGAACTAGAAGGAAGAAAAACCCTCTAACAAATTTCTTTTTCTTTTTTTTCTTTCTATGACGATCTTGTCTTTTATTCATCGTTTATCCTCTTTCGTAATAGATAGTAGATTACTAATAAGTAATTGTATCATTTTTTTCTTATTTTGAAAGTTAAATTTAAGGCACATTTGGGAATTTTAAACAAATATTACCCTTGTATTCTATTTGGTTTGTCTATAGACTTAAATTTAATGATTTTATCGTAGATTTATATAGTAGAAGAAAACGGTATTGGAGGGTATTTTTTTGAAGAAGCAGCTATTATTTTTCCTGGCACTTGTGGTTTGTTTTGCGATCATTCCACAACATTCAAATGCAGCCAGTCAACTGAATGGCTTTGATTCTATGAAACAAATTAGTGATGGAAACCAGATCATCCTTGTGAATAACAATGGTGGTATCGGTGCTGTTGTCACAACATATGAAAAAATAAACGGCGAGTGGAGAAAAGCTCTTCCAACTATGTCGGCCGTCGTTGGTAAAAGCGGTATTTCGACTAAGCAAAAAGAAGGTGACGGAATTACACCAACTGGAGTGTACTCTCTTGGCACCGCTTTTGGCTGGGGTGAAAAGCCAAATGGTGTGAAGCTCCCATTCCGATCTACCACAGCAAATGATTATTGGATTGATGACCCAGCTTCACCTGATTACAACAAATGGGTCACTTATAACGGAAACCCTACTACACGTTGGAATTCCTATGAAATTTTAAAGCAGCCTCTTTACAAATATGCAGTAGCGATTAACTACAATACGAACCCGATAGTGAAAGGAAAAGGAAGTGCAATTTTCTTACATGTTTGGAGAAACTCAACAAGTCCAACAGCAGGTTGTGTTGCTCTTGCAGAAGAAAATGTTAAGAAGCTTTTAACATGGATTGATCCTGAGAAAAAGCCGATAGTTGTGATTGGAAAGACAAGTCAAATTAACAGTCTTTTAAATGATCATGCTGAAAAAGCAGCAAGTCAAGCTGTAGCAGATGCTCAAATAAATTCCAACAAGCTAAGAGGGAAATACGTTGCATCTTCTATAGAAGAAGTAACACTTTCTCCACAATTTAGTTCAAATTATTCAGCTGCGAAAACAGCTATTTTAAACGCACAAGCAAAAATCAACCTCCTTCAAAGTGTGAAAAAACATGAGCTACAACAAGGGCTAGATGCCGTTAAACCCTATCAAATAAGATCAGCTCAATTTATTGATGCTATTAATTATGGAAAAAATGAAGTAGAACCTACGAGAAACAACGTTTATGAGTTTGTACAAAATGATGCATTTTCTCCTGAACTAGTTACATCGTATCATCTATTATCAGCTGAAATTAGAAAGGAAGAGCTCATAATAGGGAAGGTTTATGGAAGTGAAACACGCAAATACATGGCTGAGGCACTTGTAAAGCAAGCAAAAATTGTTCGAGAAACGGTTATTTATGAAGTTTCCATCTATGAGTTATTGAACAAAATCAATCACCTCATCTCTCAAAGCGATCAAACAACTGCTTTAAGGGAACTAGAAAAACTCGATCGGTTAAAAAATCGTGCAGTTGAAATTAAGGAAGCAGGAAATAAGCTTTACCCCGGAAAATACCCAGATCTGCCAGGTATGAAGTTTTTCTTAGAAACTTATGAAGCAGAAACGAGAAGCAAATTAAATTAGTTAAAAAGGTAAGGGCAGCCCTCTTCTAGGCTGCCCTACTTTAATTAATAATTATCTTTATTTTCTAAATACCAATCATAGAAAACACTTGGCGTTTTATTTTCAGAATCAGCATGAAAAACAGTGAAGGTGTAGCCACAGGATCCTACATAATACCAATATGAATCTTCAGGGAACGAGGAAGGTACATATCCTTGGCAAGCAGAAGAAGCATCCGCATGCCAAACAGCTCCATTTTCAGTTGAAAAGTAATCAATTGCCTTCACAATGTTAGTTGCCCATTCTCTAACAGCTTCATCATTTCCCTTTGCGTTGATTTCATCTAATTTTTCTAAGGTAGTTCTTGGGAAATAGCTTAAGAAAAAGCCGAAACTGTCTTCACCGAGTTGATCCATCGTCCATCCTTTTAGCTCAAGTAAGCTACCTTTATCATTGATATAAACATGATTCAAGTAAACTAAAAAGTCGTGAATGGTCCCTATGTCAGATGGTACGATTTCTTCACTTGTATTCGCGTTAAGCCGCTCAACAATATAGCTTTCCCACCAATGTAAAGAACGATTGATGGATGTAGGTAGGGTGTCGTATCCTCCAGCTTCTTTTATTTGCTTTGCTCTTTTTTGTAGCCTTTCAAGCTTTGCGTAATCACTTTCCGCTTCAGCTAATTGATTTAAGTCAAAGCGTTTATCAATGATATATAGCAATCTTATTTGAGAAATTTCATAAATTACACGTTCTTTTGCTATTTTAGCCGGACGAACATACGTCGTATTTAAGTAATTTCTGTTTGAAGAACCTGATACTTTTCCAATTAGTAACTCTGTATTGCGAATTTTTTTCGTAAACGAATCATATTGAGCATCCACATTATATAAATTTCCTGAGTTTATATAGCTATTAAACTTTGATAATTCCTTTTTCAATTCTTCTCCCGCACTAACTGCACGTTGATAATTTGAGTTCGATGCAGCATATGTACCTGTGGTTGGTATCATAAGCACAAAAGCAAAGATGAGAGATAGAATAACATTGAATCTTTTCATTTTGCACGCTCCTTTTATTAATCTGCTAAACCATTTTACCATTAAATAACAAAAGGGTGAGTGTAACATTTTTACCATTTTTATTCCTGATTTTATAGAACAAAAAGCCCCACAATTTATTGTGGGGACTTAAAATTAATTCACAACTGTAATAGTTTTCAAGACATTTAGACCATTTTCATCAACATAATATTCTAGTGTTACATTACTACCTTCTTTAATTGAATCAAAGTCAACATCAGCTTCTAGCGTTTGGAAAATCATCGGTCCGTGATCCGCATGATCAACTTCTATGCTGTGTGTATCAACTTGTCCAATGTAGACACCTTCTAGGCTTTCAGTGCTCACTTGTTCAGAATCTATTGCAGGTTCTTCCGTTGTTTCTTCCCCTTCAGCCTCTTCCGTTACTTCACCTGTTTCTTCTTGAGGTTCTTCTGTTTCTGTTACTTCTTCAGTTGCTTCGGTTGTTTCGTTTTCTTCTATTGTATTTTCTTCAGTTGATCCATTCGCGCTTTGTTTTACATCCGTACCACATCCCGCAAGGAAAATGGAGGTTAATAGAAATAAAACAGCTAACATTCTCATTATGATCACCTCATTATACTTATTAAGAATATGATATCAACAATGTCGAAATTGGTCAAAATTAATAAAGTACTAAAAATCATTCAAAAGCAGTTGATAAATAAACGTTTGATTAAGATGTTAATCGTAAAAAACCCTCTATGAATCTCTCATAGAGGGCCTAAGAACCTTATTGAAGTGTTAACTTATATGGTGAAATGCTAGCATTACCATTTTTATCTTCTACTTTAAAGAAGTAAGTACCTTTTTTTAGGTTCACATAAAACTCTTCAGAATCTCCTTTTCCATAAAGATCCTTTTTAAGAATTTGCTTTCCGTTTGCTTCATAAAGACTTATTACACCATCTATATCCGTTGGTACATCTAGTGATACTTTATATTTCTGTTTTGCGTTTGGAATTACAAGCTTATAGTAATCAACATCACCTTTACCAGTTGATGGATTTAAGTAGCCTGTACCCGTTAATTTCCCACTTTTGTCTTTGCTTAGTGAAATTGGTTTTGATGGAACATTATTTTTAATGACAGACCCTTTGTCTTCATCCACTTTATTCCCTGAAGCGAATGTAAACTTGTAATCTTTGAATGATGCTGTTCCATAGTAATCAAACAAGACAACAAAATAACCTTTTCCTTTTGATGCATGGAATGATCCACGTTCTTCATCGCCAGTGAAACCGAAGTCTGTAATTGTTAATTTCCCTTCTTCTTCAACGTCTAATTCTCCATCTCCATCTGTGTCCTCAATGACAAACACAACTGGATCTAATTCTCTTTGAATTTGTTTAGGATATTTACTATTTGTCTTACTTTCCACTGGTTGTACTTGATATCCGTAAATACCATTTGAATCCGGTGTGAAGTAGAACATGTCCATATCTTGCTCTGTTGAGAAGTTACCAGTGATCGTTCCTGGCTTTAACTCTGTAGCTTCTGCATAAACATCGTTTGATTCTTGCTTATCAACTGGAGATTCAGCAACAAACTTGGCAGAGAACGTGTACTCGTTAGAGTTTGGACGATAATTCGGATCTGCTAACTTAATATAGTATGTTTGATCAGCTTTTAATCCTACATACGTTTTCTCATTCATTGATACTCCAACCATATCAAAGTATAGATTAGACGCTAGCATAATAAAGCTACCTGTTTCAGGATCTTGCTGATAAATTTCAATTCCAGCTTCTGCTCCATTGCCATCATAAGAAACTTCATATAATCCTGTTTTGTCTAGCTCAACAGAATACCAGTCTTCATCACCGCTATATTGGAAATAGCCTGTTTTTTCTTCATTCAATGTGTATGGCATTGCTATCTCAGGGACAAGTGAATAATAATCTTCTTGACCTCCCATTAGTAATGCCAATAAATCTTCTAAAATACCATTTCGGATACTATCTTTTGTTCTATATGCTTGTTCCACGTATTCCTCTGTTACTTCCTCTGAATAGTCATATGAAGCTTCAGGGAACTGATCTTCGTCAGCTGGTAATACAACTTTATCAGCTGTTACTTGATAAGGAATGTTTGAGGAAAACCCTCTTGTTAAATCTAGTTCTTGACCATAATATCCCCACATTAACAATTCAGATAATGGGTTATTTGTTACTTCAAGAATATAAGTAGCTCCAGGCATACCAGTAAATGTGAATGATTCACCTTGTCCATATCCTTTGTTATTAACAACATCGTAAAGCATCTTTTCTTCGATTACTTCCCCGTCCATCTCAAATTTCTCAACCATATAAAGATTTAGGGTAACGTCAATTCCAGGAACACCTGTTGAACTAAATTTGTATGTTTCTGAACTCTCACTGTTTTCAGGAACAGAGAACGTGAAAAAGTCACTATCACCGATCGCTAATGGATCAACAGGAACTTCTTCTTCAGCTGGTGTTTCTTCTTCTGAAACGGGTGGTGTTGCTTCAGTGAAATATAGGTTACCTGATTTGTATGGGAACTTTGTAATAGAAGCCATATTTTCTTCAGACAATCCATCTTCTTGTAACTCAGCTACTTTTTCAACCGTTAATGTGTATGTTTGTTTTGCTGATTCACTATATTTTTTCAATGCATCTTTAACGCCAATAACAACTGTTCCTGCTTCAGGAGCTTTGTATAAAGAAGCCTCTGTTGCACCAACTGTTACATCGTTTACTGTTAGCTTTTCAGCTGCTGCTTCTGTTTCTCCTTCTGGGAAGAAATAAAGCTCATATTCATAGTCATTCGTCTTTTTATAAGGATCTAAGCTTACTTGTACATATTCACCCTCATTTACAGACAATTGATAGTAATCTGTTTGATAAAGCTTCGTAATAGCTCCTTTTTGAACAGATTTTCCTTCACCATCAAGTGTTTTTGCTTTTTCTACTAATTGATCTTCAGATACTTTTTCTACCGCTGGTATTTTTGAAGTATCATATTTTAAAGCATTGATAGGATTGATTAAACCAAATCCATAAGTAGTATCATACCCTCTGCTACCTAAATCTGTTGCAGTCGTATTTAGGATGTACTGAACTTGCTGTGGTGTTAATTTAGGATTTTTTGATAATAGTAATGAAACGGTTCCAGCTACAACAGGTGAAGCCATTGAAGTTCCATCAAGCTTCATAAAAGTAGAACCGCGTTCCGCATCATAAGCTGAGCTGTAGATGTCTTGACCTGGTGCAACAACATCAACGGAAGAACCATAAGTAGAGAATTCTGCTAGCTGATTTTCTTCATTAGTTGCCCCTACGCTAATAACACCATTGAATGACGCTGGATATTCTAGCATTTCAGATCCACTATTACCAGCTGCTGCAACAACAGTAATATTCGCTTCAATTGCTTTATCAATGGCTTCTTTAATAATTGGAGAAGGAACGCTTGATCCAAGACTTAGGTTAATCACCTGTACTTTTTGTTTAACCGCCTCTAAAATACCTTCTGCAACAGAATAATCACTTGCAAACATAGAGCGATTAAATACATCAATTGATACAATTTGAACATTTGGGTTAACTCCATAGCCACCCACTTCATTGTTCTTCTCAGCAGCAATAATTCCAGCTACATGTGTACCATGTAAATCTGTTGCACCCTTTTTCATAGGATCCATTACATTATAGTTGTAAACGATCTTATTCTTTAATTCAGGGTGATTCGCATCAACACCCGTATCAACTACGGCCACTTTTACTTTGTTTTTACCTGCTAATTTTGTCGCATCATCAATTTTAAGATTATCTAAATGATACATCTCAGATCTCTTTTGGTCCGGTAAACCAAGCTTAGAGATTTTAGCACTCTTAGAAACCGATTGAACATCAGCACGTTTCATATAATCTGCTGCAATTTTATCAAGATTCTTCTTATTCGTTACACGAACAACGTCATATTGAAGACTGCTTACTTTCTTCACTAATGTTGTACCCATTTTTTTATGAGTATTAGAAGAAATCCCTTTTTTGTATTTAACAACTAAAAGGTCATCAAAGTACACTTCATCCTCACCTTTAGATGTTGGAAGAGATTGTACACTTGAATTCTTAAATCCAAGCTTACTTAATGCTTCGTTATAACTCTTTTGAGCTTGCTCTGGCTGACTCGTCGCATAGCTTACCTGACTTTGTCCCACAGAGGAAAAAGTCAAAGCTAAAGCAAATGCCATAACGCCTGCTTTCTTAAAACTTTTCATGTGCCTACCCACTTTCTTTTTTTATACGTCCACTTACTACTTTACGACACAATTCCTTTTTTTTCCTCCTTTTTAAATGAGAATTTTTTTCATTTTATTGAAATAGCACTTTGGGAGGGGTGTGAATCGTTGGTTCTACGGGTTTTATAGTACTTAAGTAGTATTTAATATTAAATTTAGGAAATTGGTGGAGCTATGTGATTGAGGTGAGGTTGATTGTGGGTGTTACTATTGGGGTCTATTAATACATATATGAAATTAAGCCTTGAACACGGACATAAATTTTGGTTGGATTGGGTATTCTATATATGTGTGTGTTACCTTTTTGAGTGCAGAATTATTGCACTCTTTTTTTGTATTCATTGTTAACCGCTTTCTTCTAATATACTTTCCCCCCCTAAACAAAATCTAATTACTTTCACTCTTAAATACAGATGTTTTTGTTAAATTTTGTGTATTTTTTGAAACAAATAGCAAAATTTGTAGATTTTATTAGATGTCATGATTTACTATTCATTTATAAAAAGAAGTTTTTACAAAGACACTTAACAAGAAGTATCTTCTTTGAGGGACAAGGTACCTGTCCCCTTGTCCCATTTCCATTCTCTGCAAATTAAGTTAGAATACAAATATAGACATATTTTTAAAAGGAGCACACAAATGAATTACCATTTGAACATAGTGAAAGGGCTATTTAGACCACAAATCAGCCTTTATCAGCTACAAAAAGCGGAAGCCATCAAGGGGGTTATCCCCAAACTGATTTTCCTATATGTTATATGCTTAGTTACTTTTGCAACTAGTACCTATTTCGGGATCGGTACTGAAACTTATTCTGGAAATATTACCAATTATACGTTAGAAAAATATGAATCTGGCAAACTTCTATTACTTGGTGGAAAGCTTATTTCAGGCATTTTATTCCCAACCCTTTTTATCTGGTTTGCCTCCATATTTTTTTGGATCTTTCTGGAAATTTCTTATATCAAGGTTGTCATTGTACAAACATTTGGTTTCGCCTTCCTTTTATTAGGACAAATTTTAACAATACCCGTTTTGGTCCTACTTGATCTAAATCTGGTAAGCAATCCTTTTTCTTTCGGTGTACTAAGTCAATATGCTTTTGAACATGAGTATTGGAACTCTTTTTTTGGTTCCATCACATTGTTTCATTTAGTAGCATTAATGCTTCAATACTATTACTTCGCATCTCTTAGTGAAAAAAATAGATATGTAGCTCTTACTCTTTTGATTTTGTTCTACCTAATAACTTGGCTACTAACAGGGTTAATGGCTTTCATTAAAATCCCTGTATTATTCTAAGGAGGTGGACGAAATGAAAAGATGGGTAAGCATTGTAGTAGCAGTTATTGTTATCGGATTTATTGGAACAAACGTTTATTTAATTTTTAAGGAAGACAGTAAGGTTCAGCATACCGTTCATGTTGAAAAATGGAATCGAGTACAGGAACGGGATATTGTTGAAACGTTTGAAACAGATGGGATCTTGGTACCGAAGGAAAAGCAGGATGTATATCTTCCTCTGGAAAACATTGAATTTCAACAATTTCTTGTAGAAGAAGGAGATGAGGTCGCGGTCGGAACTCCTTTATTTTTATATACATCACCTGAGATCGATTCATTGAAAGAAACGCTCGAATCAGACATAACACAGGTTGAGGGTGAAATAGAAGGGGTTGAAGACTACATCGACTCTCTAGAAGACTATCAACGCTCCATCCCTACGACCACATCTGAAATAGAGGTAGATTCTATTCTTGAGGATGGGTTAAAAATTGATGTTCATGCATCTTCTGAAATGATTGAAAGCACAATTGAGCAGGAAATCTATAAACAGGAGCTTGAAAAACGTAAGCTTGAGGAGCAAAAGACGAAGTACGAAAATCAGTTAGACAATATTAACGAAAAAGAAAACTCCGCCTCAATGGTAAGTAATATCGACGGAGTTGTTGTTGATGTTAATAAAAATCTCGGAAATCCTATTATTACAATTGCTTCTAATGAATTAGCGATTGAAGGAGAGTTTTCAGAACAGCAACTAAAAAAAGCTGAAACTGGTATGAAATTAACTGCAACTGCTTCTGGTGAGAAAAGGAAGCTTGAAGGAACACTTGATAAAATCAATCCATATCCAGTTGATGAACCGGCACTTGACCAGAAAAATGCCTATAAGTTTGTTGCAAGCATTCTTGAACAGCCAGAAACATCTTCAATCGGCACAAAAACAACTGTTTCTGTTGTAACCGCAGAGGTTTCTGATGTACCTGCAGTACGTGATGGAGTGATTCACGGCAAAAAAACTTCCTATGTATATAAGTTAAATAAGAATGGACAAATTACGAAGAATACTATTGAAAAAGGTTTGAGCTTTGATGGTTATACAGAGATTGTTGAGGGAGCTGAAATTGGGGAAGTTGCTATGCTGACTCCAGGGAAAACACCTCAAACTAACACTAGCTTTGTAACCGAAATGAAGCCGAAGCAGATTACAAAGGTCGCTTTGAAGGACTTTACTTCACGTGAAGTGTGGAAATATATTTTGATTGGTTTGGTCGAGAGATAACGAGAAAAACCCGGGTATGTTAACTGTGGTTTCAGTTTTTGAAGTACAAAATTAGAAATAACCGTACTATTCGGGCGGTAATTCGCACTTAAATGAACAGATCATTTGATTAGCAAAAAAGCTTGGAACAATGTGTTTCCAAGCTTTTTTTACATTATTCTGCATAGTTGAATTTTTACTAAGGTTTGGAAAATAAACGGAAAAGTTCCGTTTAAATGGAGAAATACCAACATTTCCCTCAAAATAAGGGGAGTTTCTCCGTTTATATGAACCTATTCTTTAGATTTAATTATATATACAGAAGTTAGCCGGAATATTTCCGCTTATATCGGCATTTTAAGCATCTATTATATACTTTAACCGGAATTTCTCCGCCTATTAATTCCTGTATCTCTTCGAAAAAATCAACAATGAATAACATCAGAGAGCCTTTTCTAACTTAAATACCAAAACCCTGCCACTTTCAGTACATCAATCCCCACTGACACTAATTTTGCCATCCTGTTGAAAGAATGCTAATTAAGCTTTTGTACTCGAAAACCAAACTTATTTAATAGTAGATACTCGGGTTTCTTATTGGTTATGTTTCAGGGTGTAACAATCACCCGAACTTCTGTCTCAACCTCTTCTAATGTTTCCTCAATCACTATCGGCAATAGCTCATACCCACCAGCCTTCTTAATCGCATCGGCTCTGTTTTTCAGACGCTCTAGGACAGATAATTTTGCCTCAGCCTTCACTAACTGATCTTCGTCAATCAATTTCTGCATCACTTCTATTAACCTGAGCTGGGAGACCTCATAAATTGTTCGTTCTACTGCAACTTTTGCAGGTCTCACATAGGTAGCATTTAACGCTTGACGATTAGAAGCCCCACCAACCTGTCCAATTTTCACTTCCGTTAAGCGAAGCTGTGCTGTTAGTTGATCATATTGGCCGTCCACTACATAAAGATCCCCATTGTTAATCGCTTTGTTATATCTACTTACTAAACCAGTTAACAATGAACCTTGTATCTCAGCTTCACTTTTTCTTAAATCTGCATTTATTTTAGTAGGCAGCGCTTGATATCCACCTGCCTGCTTAATACCAATTGCTCTATTCTTTAAACGTTCAAGCTTCTTCGTTTCTCTGATAGCTTGGTCGTAATTCCCCTTACTAACAGTTGATTGAATTCCATGTAATAGACGATATTGTGAAATCTCAAAAATAGTTCTTTCTATTGCAATTTTTGCAGGCCTTACATAGCGTTCGTTTAAGTTCGCACGATTTGAAGAGCCTGAAACTTTCCCAATTTTCATTTCTACATTTTTTAGTTGCTTTGTAAAGGAATCATAGAGTGTATTAACCTTTTTAAGATCTCCAGCTTCAATCGCTTTGTTAAAAGTCGCTAGCTGCTGAAGCAATTTCTCGCCTTCAACTGATGCAGAGCCATTCAAACCAAAGAAACGGTCAATTCCGTTCGCCATTCCTTCAGCAAGCTTTTCTTGGTAGGCGTTTGTTGATAGTTTTTGATCTTCCTCTGGATTTGACATAAATCCTACTTCAGGAAGAACAACAGGCTGTTTTGCCCAGTTAAAACCAGTAATATCTGTTCGTGGTGATAGGCCGTCGCCATTTGCTTTTTTGGCACCAGTTGATTTGATTACTTCATCAATCATGTGAGAAGCTGCTACTTTGCTTTTTTCATTGATGCTTTTTGTATACGAGCCTGATGGATATAAAACATGAATGCCTGTTACATTTCTATTAGTACTTCCATCTGCATGAACACGAATCGTTAAGTCTGCACTTTTCGCATTACAAAACAGTGCACGATCCATATTACTTAGATTTACATCATGATGTGTTCTTGTCATATAAACTCTATAGCCTCGTTCTTTTAACTTCGTTTCGAGCTTTTTAGAGATTTCTAGAACTAGTACATATTCAGGTTTTTTCGTGGAAACGCCCTGTGTGCCTGAAGAAACTTTAGCTTTCATTGTTTGAGAGCCTGGTGCATTGGGTTCTTTGTGATTGTTTCCTTTTCGCTGGTGACCAGGGTCAATACAGATGATTTTGGATTCTGCCGCTTGAGCTTTAGAGCTTGGTTGATACATAAAAATTACTAATAATAATGCAAGGATGATATTTACTATCTTTTTATACATTTGTTCCCCTCCGAACTTTCATATCCACACCTATATATCGGCAAAGGAATGTTGATTTTTAGTCCTTATGTAAGAAAATTACAATATAAAAACCAAGCCTCGTTCTAATGAACAAGGCTTGGTTAGACTTTATTATTTCGCTACATCCGTAATACGACCTTCAATCACCGGTTCAACCGTCACAAGTTTCGCCACATAATCTCTTAAGTTTTCCCAATCAGATAAACCTAAGTCTGTTACGCGTCCTGCAGCGTATGCATCAGCGAAGACCGTATAGCCGTCTCCACCTTTTGCTGTGAAGGCATTCGTTGCGATTGCGTATTCCTTCGCTGGGTCTAACGCTGTGAATACACCTTCTGTTTCTTCTACTTCTACTGTTACGATACGCTCACCTTTTGGTTTGCTGCTGTCATATGTGAATTTCATACCTGAAACATGTAAGAATCCACCGCTTTCGTTCGGTGCTTGTCCTACGCTGTGTTCAAGCGCAGTTAAGATTTCTGCTCCTGTTAAGTTCATTGTTGCTAGCGTATTTCCAAATGGTAACACCGTTAACACATCACCTAATGTAATTTCACCGGCATCTATAAAAGCACGAATCCCGCCAGCATTTTGCATTGCAATGACTGTGTTTGGTTTATATTGTTTTGCTTTTGCTAGCATACCATCTGTGATCAAGTTACCTAACTCTGTTTCGCTGTTACGTACACTTGGTGCTGTTGGGTTTTCAGCTGTTGTACGTGGATTGGCTAGTTCTTTTGCAGTTGTCGCACCTGTTGAAGTATCTCTTATTGCAGCAATTTGATCAGAATATTTTTTCAGCAATGCTGCTGCTTCTGCATTCTCTTCTTTATCAGCTACTTTAATTAGCTGAGCCGCTTCATTTGTAATGATACCTTCACTATTAAATTCAACATCTACAGTTCCTAGATATTCACCGTATTGGCTAGCCTGAACAATTAAAGTAGGATCCTTTTCCACACCTGCTTCATCTTTGTTAACAACTGTACCAGTGTCTAACTTCGTATGACTGTGGCCACCAACAATAATGTCGATACCATCTACCATTTTCGCAAGCTCAAGGTCATTATCGTATTCTATATTATCGTCATAGCCGATATGTGTAATCGCAACAATCTTATTAATTCCCTGCGCTTCAAATGCTGCAACTGCTTTTTCCGCTTCAGCAATGTAATTTTCAAAAACAACACTACCTGGGCTTGAAATATCAGCTGTTTCTTCTGTTGTTAAGCCGAAGAATCCAACTTTTTCTCCATCTACTTCCTTCACAACACCACTGTAAATTTGTCCATCAACAGGCTCTTCAGTCACTTCATCATGGAACAAAACTTTCATGTTCTCATCCGCTGAAAAATCAACGTTTGTGCTTACGAATGGGAACTGAGCACCTTTGACGAAATCAGCTAATGCCTTATGTCCTTCAGGGCTTGAGCCCAGATCAAATTCATGATTACCAAATGTCATTAGGTCATATTTTACTAGATTCATAAACTCAAGATCAGCTTGTCCTTTGAATTCATTGAAATATAAAGTTCCAGAGAAAACATCACCTGCGTTTAATAAAAGTGCATCTGGATTTTCCTCTCTTACTTCGTTCACAGCTGTTACAAATTTTGCTACGTTTTCAATATGTGCATGTGTATCATTTGTATGCATAAGAGATAATTCAAATGGAAGATTTTCTTTGATTTTGTTTTTACGCTCTTTTGCTTTTTGCGCCATTTCAGGTAAATCTGGGTACTTACCTGGGTGCAATTTATTTCCTGCTTCTTTAATCTTAACCGCTCTTGTTTCTAGGCGATTCAGCTTTTCGTAAGCTGCCTTCGCTTCTTCTATTTTATTGTCTACTAACAATTGATCAATTTGATTTTGGAGTGTATGCATAGAAACTTCGTAAATAACTGTTTCCTTTGCAATTTTTGCATCTACTAAGAATGCATCGCGAATCACTTGTCGATTTCCTTCACCGTACACCTTACTGAACACTCTTTCTGCTTTACTCATTTGTAAGGATAATCCATGATAAGCGTCGACAAGCTCTGTATTTAATGTATCAGCTTCAACTAATCCGTTTAACGTCTCTTGTAATGTTTGTAGTTCTTGTCCAGTTTTAATTGCATCAATGATTCTAGCTGCTTTTAACAGTTTATCTTTCGCTACATCAAGCTGCGCTGTTAGATTCTTTTTTTCTGAACCATCTTTTAGTTGTTGCACTGCTTTTTCAGCTTTTTTAATATCTTCACTTGCTTTTGCATATGCTGTAGAAAAGTCTGTTGAAATCGCAACATTTTGTTGATTTCTCACATCATAAAACTTCACTAGCTTGTTCGCTGAAACATGTGCCTCTGCGACAACGCTTTGAACGTTTGATGCTGCCTCCGCCTGTGGACCTGCTGCGACAAAAGCTGCTGTCATTATTGCTGAAGTAGCTACTACTTGTGATACTTTTTTTGTTTTTTTCATTTAAAAAAAGCTCCCCTTTTTCGTTTGTTTGATAAAAATACAGCCACAATTAAAAACTGGAGAAGACGTTTTCAGTCATCCCAAAATGAGTATAGTACACTACTTGATAGTTTACTAGACCTAAGTCAGATAATATCTCGAACTTTTTACTTACTAATTTGGGCTATTTTGGTTTTTGTAGAGAAAATGAGAGGAAAGAAACAAGTAGGAGCATGTCGAAATAAAACCTTTCTATCTACAAAAACACATATCATTCGCTCCAGTTTTTTACATTTTTTTCATCTAGTAAACTTTATACTTGATAAAAAGAATCTAATAATTAGTGGGTGAGAGTATTGAGGAAAATCGGGATAATTTTACTTTTTGTGATCGGATGTTTAGTAGGATTACAGCAACCAGCGCAGGCAGCAGGAAATGACCAATTTATCATTATTAACAAAGCGAATAACAAACTAGCATTTTTCAATAATTGGAAGCTTGTAAAAGTATTTGATGTAGCGACCGGAAGAAAGGACTCATACACTCCTGAAGGCAGGTTTAGAATTGTGAATAAAATCAAAAACCGTCCTTATTATACGAAAAACATACCTGGCGGAGATCCACGAAATCCATTAGGAGATCGCTGGCTTGGATTAGATGCAAGAGGTACATATGGAACAACTTATGCCATTCACGGCAACAGCAATGAAAGTTCAATTGGAAGATATGTTAGCTCTGGTTGTGTGAGAATGCACAATAGCGAAGTACGCTGGCTATTTTCACAAGTTGAATTATATACAACGGTTGTGATCACAAATTCTAGTTCATCCTTTGAAGAGCTTGCGGTGAAGCATAACTATTTATCTCCAGACGTTCTCAATAAAGTGAATGCTCAAAAAGCAGGAAACGCGCTTCTTAACGAATTATCAAATTATCAAGCAGCAATGAATGCTGGCTCTGTTTCAAATATGAATAGTCTATATGACCGCTTTACAAAGCAATTAAGAGCAACAGAAGTCGCGATTGGAAAGGTTAGTGGAAAAAGCAACCGCGATCAGCTTGAAGCTACCTATGTCCGCCCTGCTAAAGTAGCTGTAGAACGTTCGATTTATGAAATATCTCAATATCGACTATTAAAAACAGTAGAGGAGCACCTCTCAAAAAATAAATTAACACATGCAGAAAATGAGATCGCAAAGCTAGCCGGCTTAAAACGCCGTGCGGTTGCTATTAAAAATGCAGGTAATTATGAAGCGCTAAACCCTAAAATTGGCCGATCACTTCAATCTCTTGAAGCAACTGTTCAAGGCACGATTACACAAATATCTCTTACCCACTTTAATCGAGCCATCGGTAGTGCCAACATAGCGAACGTGAATAATCTATACGATTCCTTCACACGCAAAATTAGAACAACAGAGGTAGCCATTGGTCAGGTATACGGAAGCGCTAATCGTAAAGCCCTTAATGATCAATACATCACTCCTGCTAAAATTGCAGTGGAAAGAACCATTTATGAAGTATCGATTTATCGTCTATTACTAAAAATTGATGTGTTAATCTCATCTAATAAAATCGATCAAGCAAAGAGTGAGCTTTCAAAACTAGATCGACTCAAGCGCCGTGCAATTGAAATCAAGCAGGCAGGTGGCTATCAAAGCCTACCAAGTCGTATTTCTTCTGATCTAAATAAGTTAGAAGAAAACCTTCGAGCAAAACTATAGAAAACATAAAAAGGTGACTCATATATCGTGTGTATGAGTCACCTTTTTTATGCCTACCTACCCTTCCCTTTTCTTGTCGTAGTAAGGAATCATCGTATACTTAATAGCAACAGCTAAAAAAATAAGAGCAAAGCACTGAAGATATTCATTTAGCTCAAACATCACTTCTTCTTTAAACATAAATACATCTAAAAGGATGGCAAAAAGAAGTAAAGCACCTGTAATGCTGCTAAGGTAAAACAAAAATCTTGAGAAGATTCGCATGTTATTTATCCCTTCTCTCAAAATTGAGGTTTTTTTCATACAGAATATCCCTTCACCAGTTGATCTATACTGAATTCCATATCGAGAGTAAGAATTTCTATACATGCAAATAAATTGTAAATGTTGCAAGATCTTAGCCAGAAGTTGCAAAGAAAAAACTAAAGTCGCAAATAAACTAGGAATAGTTGCAATAACCTGCTTATCACCTCTTTCCGCCTAGAAAATTTGATAGGTACCATTGACTAATTCCGACAAAATCAGCCGAATTCTCCAGTTATAATGAGTAAGTTCTAACAATTTCAAGATTCGGGAGGAAAGCACGTGAAAAATTTCTTTAGTAAATTCATTATTCTTGTGATTGCTCTAACAATTGGGGTAACAACACAAGCATCCGCTGCACCACCTAGCGTTGCTTACAAAGACGCAGACAAAAGTGGAAAAGTCTTAACAGAACTTCGTTTATCGTTTGAAGAATCGATTGATGCTGGCAACTTAGAACTTATTGACATATCTTATGATGACTACTCAGCAGCGATCAAAAAGACAGAACGAGCAATTGGTAAGGTTTCAGGAAAAACAAATCGCCGTGCCTTGCTTGAAAAGTATGTTACACCAGCAAAAATCGCTAGAGAAAGAGTGATTTATGAAGTATCACAGCTACGATTACTACATATTATTCTTGGACTACAAAGCTCCAACCAATTCGCAGAAGCTGAAGCAGCTTTCCAAAAGCTTGAGCGCCTTAAAAAACGTGCAGTAGAAATTAAAGAAGCAGGCGGATATGAGCAGCTGCCTGTAGAAGTTGCCTTAACATTAGATTACTATGAAGAAACAGTGGTCGAAATTTTCGAAGCTTATAAAAGTGGCGACCAATTAAAGCTACTGATTAACCTTTTATCTACTTACGGATATTTAAACTCCAGTAGCCCGAACGAGTATTTTAT